>CALPWM020000170.1 GCA_943327275.2 Chitinophaga pinensis | reverse complement strand
GGGTCCAATGCCGCCTGTTTTTACATTGACCTGTACAGGGGGAAGACCATAGGCTGAATAAGGCCTTTGCACTTTATCAAACCTTCCATTCCAGGCAGTTCCCAGGTCAAGGAATTGCACCAGTTGAAAGTTTCGAAGGAAGGCATTGTTTACCGGTCTGTTGAACAAGGTAGTGAAAAGCGGCAGCCTGAATTCTGAATTGATGACCATGTTGTTGTTGCCGTTGGCAACGTTCTGGTTGTGCCCACGGAGGCTGAGTGCCAGTGTCTGGAATGCATAGTTCTGGTCTGGGGCCGGTAGGATGGCATTGTTGAATTTTGGTCTCAGCCAGCCCTCAACACCACCCAGGTAATAAATGAGTTTTTGTGAGCCAAAAGAGAAGTCGGCTGCTGCCCTTCCTGCCCAAATGAAATTGCGGTAGATGGGATAGTAGTACCGAATATCAGTGCCAATATTGAACATGAATTTTCCTGAACCCTGTGCATTGACCATCCTTGAATTGATGTCTGCATAGACCTTGTACCTGAATCCGTTCCAGATATTCAATGTTGGGTTGATGGTATTGTCATGCACATACTCAAGCTTGACCAATGCATATTTGAGTAGGGTATCTGAAGCTGTAAGGGTAGGACTGTAATTGGCATCTGAAGTGATGACAACATTATCACTCCTGTATCCCAGCATGGCCCTGAGGCTTTTGACTTCATCAAAAGGATAGCTGACATTGAATTGATAGAGATTAGATGCAAGTTTGTTCCTCAACTGTGCCTTGATATCAGAAGGGTCAAAAATGGGAAAGTTTTCCTGGTTGCTCCTGTAATAAGTCAGACCCCAATCAAATCTTTTCCTGAGGTTTTGAAAGGAGGCGAGGTAATCATTGTCCCGCAAATTGGTGGCCAACCTGAAACCTCCAATGAATTTCTTGTCTTCCATCAGATCGGATATCCCCATTCTCAGGATTCCATTCAGATTATCTGTATTGGAAAGGTAGATAGGACCGGCTCCTCCGCCATAGGGTTGATAGCGGTTTACCATCACTGAATTGTTGAAACCTGAAACCAAATAATCTGAAGCAAACTTGAGTTTATAGTCAAACATCTTTGCTTTCTTGAGCACATCCTCTTTTTGCGAAACCATGATTTCCTCTGCAACCAAAGTTGTTGTATCCTTCAGGTCCTGATCAAATTCAGTCTGGAAGAGTACATTCTTTTTTTCTGTTTTGGCTTCTTCTTTTTCTTCTTTCTGGTACATCATCAGGCCTGTCTTGCGCCTCCTTTCATCCTCCATCAATTTCTTGATATAGTCAGTGGGCCTTGCATTTACATTTCTTTTGAGCAGAACGGCATCGTTGATTTTTAATTTGTACAGGAATTTGAGGTCGCCTTCCTGCCTTACTTCTGTGACCTGGTTGTTGTCTCCGGCACCTCTGGTTTCCTGCAAACTGCTTTGGTAATTGGTGATGGGGAATACATAGGTGCTGTCACTCGTAATGGAAATATACCCAATGGAATCAGGAGTTGTTTTTTCCCATGCCTTCAGTGTAGAATCCAATTCTTTTCTTTCCGGGTTGCGCAGGATTTCATCGCCTATTCTGTACAATGTATCAAGGCCGGCACGTTGGGTGGTGAAAAAACCCGCATACCTGTTGCCAATGCCATTGGCGTCACTAACAAAGGTGAAATGATTTACATTGTATTGCAACGGAAACCTTGCCTGTCCATACGGTTGATTGGTCAACTTGGTGATTTGCCTGAAGTCGCTCTTGGTCCAGTTGTCAACCATGAAAATGTTGAAATTGTTCCGGGAGGGGATAACCGTATCTGCTTTTGAGGCATTGGGTGAGGGCCTGTTGGAAGAGAACAGGATTCCTGTCTTGCTGGGAAAGGCAACAAATGATGCATCCAGGTCATCATAAACATCGTTGGTGATTTGCTGCACGCTGTTTTCTTTGACCTTGTAAACAAAAATATCCGATTGCCCGTTCTTGACGGCACTCAAAATAAGTGTATTGTTATCAAGCATGAACTTGGCATCCTGGATCAATTGGAAACCTTCCAGTTCTTGTTTGAAGGTTTTTATCCTTGCCACCACATCGTAGATGAACATCTTGATTTTACCTTCTTCATTGTATACCACCAGAATCCTTGATCCTTTGGGATCCCATGCCAGCAAAGGATAATTGGGATTCAACTCATCTTGGTTGTTAAGTACCCCGGCTTTGAGCAATGTTTTTCTTTCATCAGAAAGATCATCCAACACTACGCGGTAGATGCCTTTTTTGTACTCAACCATTGCATAGCTGTTGTTGCGCGCAATGGGATTGGCCTGAAAGCGATAGTAATCCCGGCCATTCTTTTTTTCTTCAATGGTCACCACATTTCCTTTGGGCAGGTTGCGCCTGCCTTTCAGATCATTCTGGTATTTTTCAGTTTCAAGGTCCATGAAATCAGTGAGCAGGTCGCGGAATTTCTTCTTGGTGACTTTTAAACTTGAAGCGTTTAGGCTTTTGTAGATCCGGGATAAATAAAGGAAATAAGTGATGTTGTCCTTTTTATATTGTTCACCAATGAACCTCCAAAAAGCATGTCCTGCCAGATAGGGCTCGCTGAAGGCAAATTGGTAAAAGGTCCTGTATTTGCCAGACAACAACGCTGATTTGAGTTTATCGTCCAGAGCAGGGCTCCAGTTTTCTGCAACATAAGAAACATATCCATCGGTGAGCCATTTGGGCAGGTCCAGCAACGCCTGGTTGCTGGCAAATTCGCCGAGGTCATCGCCGAAGAGGAGATTTTCCACCAATACCTGTGCAATGCCTTGCCTGAGCCTAATCCTAAATTCGTTGAGGTTGCCATCAAAGTACAAAAGGATTTTGTTGTTGACGAGTTTGGTTACACCGCCAGTATTTTGCCAATCAATTCCCAATCCAATGTTGGATTGTTTGTAGTCAGTGAAACTGTTGTAAATCACAATGTTTGCCCTTCTCTGCAAACCATATTCAACGAATTCCTCAATCGCCCCAAGTTCCTCTTCTGCCACCTGTGCAATAAATTTTCCCAATGCCAGTCCACCCTCATTGGTGTAGGTATTGAAATTTTTTGTTTGATAATAACGCCAATTGAATTTCTTGTATTGCACCCTGTTTTTTCCAAATTCAACAGTGCTCACCTGGGCAGATGATTGCAGCGCAAAAAGGACAATCACAAAAACAGGGAGCAATAATTTTTGCATGGTGTTATGATTCAAATGATTGGATATCTTCGCAGTCTGCGTTCAATACCACGTATTCAGGCTAAAATTAACGCATTTACCCAAGAAAAAGCGGCTATGATAAACGTTAAAATTTTCCAATTCAATCCTCTTCAACAGAATACCTATTTGATGTACAATGAAGACGGGGGTTGCATTGTCGTTGATCCAGGATGCTATACAGACAAGGAGCGGGATCAGCTCATGGGCTTCATTGAAGCCAAACAGCTGAAACCCATCATGCTGATCAATACCCATTGTCATCTTGACCATGTATTTGGCAACAAGTTTGTTCATGAAACCTATGGGCTGGAACTGTATATCCATGAGGGCGAGAAGCAAGTGCTGGAGATGGCGCCAACCAGCGGATTGATGTGGAACCTGCCATTTGATAATTATTCGGGTCCCATTCATTTTCTGGATGAGAACAGCAATTTCATGCTGGGTGATGAGACCATCCAAGTACTGTTTACCCCAGGACATTCACCCGCGAGCATCAGTTTTTATGCTGCTAAAAGCAATTTTGTCATTGCTGGAGATGTGCTTTTCAGGGAAAGCGTAGGACGAACTGACCTTCCCGGGGGTAATCCTGCTGTTTTGGTCAAAAGCATTCTTGAAAAATTATACTGCTTACCCGACGAAACCATTGTTTACTCGGGCCATGGCATACCCACCACCATCGGCCATGAAAAGGTCCACAACCCCTATGTGTCAGCCTAACCCTGGTCAGTTTTCTTGTATAAATTTTTGATCAGTGGCACTTTGGTCAGTTCTGCTTTTTCCCTTACCAATACAATCAGCGTAAAAATAACCATGAACAGGGTTGCACTGGAATGTACCCACCAGATGTTCTCTATGTTTGCCCTGATCAAGGCATGTGCCAGGTAAAGGACTACAGAAATCCCGATATACCCCAATACTTTTTTCCATTCGTAAGGGATGGGATAATGCTTTTGGCCCAAGAAATAACTCATCAGCATCATGGTGCCATAACAGGCTACCGTTGCCCAGGCACATGCCAGAAATCCCAAGGAAGGGATGAGCAAGTAATTGACGAGCAGGGTAATCAATGCCCCAACAATGGTGATCACTGCGCCGGTGCTGTTCTTGTTGGTCAGTTTGTACCAAATGGAAAGGTTGTAGTAGATGCCCAGGAAAATTTTTGACAACATCAGGATGGGCACAACGACCAATCCCTGCAAGTACTCGGGGTGCTTCTTTACGCTCATGAAATGTTTCCAAATATCAAGATAGAGCACAACGCAGAGATAACAAAAGCAACAGGCCACCACAAAGAGATTCATGATCCTTGCATAAGTGCTTTTTGCATTTTCACTGGATGCGTTTTTAAAGAAGAATGGTTCAGCACCCATTCTGAACGTTTGAATGAAAATCACAATCAAAATGGCCAACTTATAATTGGCGCTGTATATACCATTGGCCGCCCTTGCTTCCTGTACTGTACCTGAAAAGCGGAAGAGTACCATGAAACGGTCAATGGTTTCATTGATCATGCCCCCAAAACCCACCACAACCAGTGGTAAGGAGTATATCATCAGTTCTGTCAACAGTTTTTTGTCGAATGTCAGCCTGAAATCCTTCCATTCCCTGAACAATAGTGCGAGGGTGATGATGCTCGCCAGCAATTGTGATAAAAACACATATCCTATGCCAATGGCTGGGTCATATAATCCTCCGAGAAATGAGCCTGTTCCTGCTTCATGTGCTGGT
>CALPWM020000169.1 GCA_943327275.2 Chitinophaga pinensis | reverse complement strand
GTAGATCAATTGCAAAACGCCATCATCGAAATGCTTCCCGAGGGAGAGCCATTTTATGATCAGGAAGACCTCACCGATTTGCCCACAAGATTCTTCGCCGGTGAACTGATCCGTGAGAAAATCTTTGAGTTGTTTGATGAAGAGATTCCTTACCAAACGACTGTGATGATCAATGCGTTTGAAGAGAAAACTACCCTGATCAAGATATCTGCAGAGATCATTGTGCAGCGCGAATCACAGAAAGCAATCATTCTGGGAACAGGAGGTGCGATGATCAAAAAATTGGGTACTCTTTCGCGTCAATCACTTGAAAGTTTTCTGGACAGCAAAATCTTTCTTGAGTTGCACGTAAAAGTGAGGAACAACTGGCGCAACAATGAGCTTTATCTTAACGAATACGGATACAATGTGTAACAACGGCTCGACACATCTGGTCAAGTTAATTGCGATGCATATTGTTGCTTTGTCATTGGGTGCCTACACAATTGCCCAAGCGCAAGGTGGTATGTCTTATCTGCCTGTTCCGGATCTTAGTGCGGCGGCATATACCCTGGCTGTGCATGAGATAAATTTTGAAGGTGTTTCCAATTTGGGTAAACAAAGGTTGACCTATGATCAGGTAAAGGGAAGTCCTTTTTACAATGACAACTTTCAACAGGCTGAATTATTCATGGCTGATGGAAGAAGCCTGGGGCGGTACATGGTCAAGTTGAATTTATTGACACAGGAGTTTCATTTTTTAGGAAAGGACAACGCTGAGATGGTAGTGCCCAATGATCTTGCCAGGAAGATTGTGGTGTATGATATTTCAGATACAACACTTCAAAGGGCTGTTTTTGTGAGGACGTTGGATTTTACATCACCCAGCGGTAAACCATTGGGTGAATATGCAGAGCAGTTGAATGTAGGTAATGCTGTTTTGTACAAGGTGGAGAAAAAAAATGTAGTAACGGCAGATTCACTTTTTGGCACATTGAAACGATATTATTTTGGTACAACATATGCTTATTTCATTGGCATAAATGGCCGCGTAAATCAATTGAAAAAACTTTCCGAGGACGCTGTATTTAACGCCTTGCCTGCAGTTGGCAAGTTGGAAGATTGGGCGAGGAAAAATAAAATAAACCTGAAGAGAGAAGAGGGTGTATTGGCATTGATGCAACAATGGAATGCTTCTTTCAACAATAAACGATAGAAAATACAATTATGTCTGGATTTACAGTAGCGATAGTAGGAAGACCCAATGTGGGAAAGAGCACGTTTTTTAACCGGATGCTTGAACAGCGAAAGGCCATTGTGGAAGATACACCTGGCGTTACCAGGGATCGCCAATATGGCGTGTCTGAATGGAACGGAAAGACTTTCAATATCATTGATACAGGTGGATTTGTTCCCTTCGGCGTTGAGATATTTGAAAAGGAAATACGGGAGCAGGTGATGATTGCAGTCGAAGAAGCCAATGCCATCATTTTCATGACCGATGTAACGACCGGCATTACTACGCTGGATGAAGCCATGACGGATATTCTTCGGGTTTCAAAAAAACCGGTATTCCTTGCCGTAAATAAAGTGGATAACAATGCGCGCCAGCTCGATGCCACAGAATTTTATGCGCTGGGTTTTGAGCATACCCATTTTCTTTCCTCCATGTCTGGAAGTGGAACAGGGGAGTTGTTGGATGATATTGCATCGCTCATTGATGCTGATGTAGAGCTGCCCGATGAAAATCTTCCACGCATTGCCATCATTGGACAACCGAATGTTGGAAAGTCTTCACTGCTGAATGCAATGGTTGGGACAGAGCGAACAATCGTAAGTGAAATTGCAGGAACCACACGGGATACCATTCACACCCATTATAACCTGTTTCAAAAAGAGTTGATTCTCATCGATACGGCAGGTATCAGAAGAAAGACCAAGGTGCATGAGGATATTGAATTCTACTCTGTCATTCGTGCCATCAAGGCAGTGGATGAGGCAGATGTTTGCCTCATGATGATTGATGCTGAAAAAGGTATTGCCCAACAAGACCTCAACATTTTTTCCTTGGCAGTCAAAAAAGGAAAAGGAATTGTATTTCTTGTCAACAAATGGGATACTGTTGAAAAGGCTACCAATACTGCAAAAGACTACGAAAAGGAGCTCAAAGCCCGGTTAGCACCTTTCACCGATATTCCTGTCCTTTTTATATCAGCAAAAGAAAAAACAAGGGTATTCAAGGTAGTGGAAACTGCGTTGGAAGTTTATGAAAGCCGGAAGAGAAGAATCCAGACCTCCGTGCTCAACGAGGAGATGTTACCAGTGATTGAGGCATATCATCCTCCTGTTGTCAGGGGGAATTCCGTAAAGATTAAATTCATCACCCAGTTGCCTACTGCTGTTCCTTCCTTTGCATTTTTTACGAATTACCCTGATGATATCAAGGCTCCTTACAGGAATTACCTTGAGAATAAACTGAGGGAAAAATTCAATTTCAAAGGTGTTCCCGTAAGGATCTTTTTCAGGAAGAAATAAATAAAAAGGAGGCGACTGGAAAGCCGCCTCCGTACTTTTATGACCCAAAACTATAGACTAAAATTTGTAGTAGGCTGCCAGAAGAAAGCTGGTTGCTGAGCCAGTAGCAGTACCAGATTTGGTGAAGAAAACATTCTCTCCTGCAGACTCAAGGCGCAACTCTGGAACAATAGTGAAACCTCCCAATTTGATATTGCCGGAAATGGTGTTGGCAAATATGCTCGCACCTGATTTGGCGGCGCCCAATGCTGCCAATTGGTTTTTGTCGTTGAAGATTTCAGACCTCAGCGTTATGCCAAATTTTTCAATAGGATCAAAGTTGAGGTAGGTGGCAATGCCAGACCAAGATGCGGCATCTCCATAAACATTGCGTTTTTGTGTTTTGATGTTGCAAACGGTACCATTCAGTCCAATGTTGAACTTATCACTGAGTTTTGCTGTCAGCACCATATCAAACTGACTTGTTTTGGCCGAGTCTGATGGCCGTTGAGCGCCAACATAATTGAGGTATAGTTTTACACCATCGGTGATGGCCTGGCTGAATTGGAAAAGCAAGGCCTTTTTGTTGGGATCTGGTGCATTGCGGTAGTCTGTTGGATTGGCGACACCAATCATCAGGCCAGTACCTCCGAATGTAAGGTCAGCTTTGGCTCCAGTATGAAGGAAAGGTCCATAAGAGAACATGTAAGACATGCTGTAGTTCCTGTTTCCGAATGGATCTACCAATTCATATCCTACATGTGTTGCCCAGGTTCCTGCAGTCAATTTTAACCAGTCTGTTGCAGCGTAAGCTACATAAAGTTGTTTTACACCTGCCAGAACACCTTTGTCATTGTAAGCAAATTCTTTTGCCCTTTTTCCAATGCCAAGGTCTGCAGTAAAGGAAAATTTCTTGGCAGTATAATCCAGTTTAGCTGAAACCATACCCAGGGCAAGTTTTCCTGTACTGTTGGTAAAGCTGGTCCTGTTGTTTCCTGCGTCTTCGGCAAAGTCAGTCCTGAAATAACCATCGACGGATCCGCTAAAACTAAAGTTGGATTTCTTTGTTGCTGCTGAATCTGTTTGTGCGATTGCATTGAAGCTCAGTGCCATTACGGCCCCCATTAAGTAAAGTTTTCGTAACATTGTTGTGGTTTTTAGTTCTAAAAAGAGGGTATGGCAGAGGCGAATGTTCTAGTCCAACACCGCCTTGCGCTGTACCCTTGTTTGTTATTTGATCATTTTAGCTTTTCTGAGGATTTCTGCCATATTTCTCATCATGTTGTGAAGCATCCAATCCCATTTCCTCTTCCTCTTCTGAAACCCTGAGTGGTTGAATGAGGTTGATGAACTTGAAGATGATGTAGGATACCACGAACGAGTATACTACTGCAACACCCATTGCTTTCAACTGAGTGAAAAAGAATTCAGCATTGCCATAAAACAATCCATCGTTGCCTGCTCCATTCACAGCTTTGGTAGCAAATACACCAGTGAGGATCATTCCAACGATACCACCCAGTCCGTGGCAAGGGAATACATCCAATGTGTCATCAAGACTTGATTTTTGTTTGTAATGAACAGCAATATTGGAAATGATGGCTGCAATCACACCGATAAAAATACTTTGAGGGATGCCTACAAAACCTGCACCAGGGGTGATGGCTACCAGTCCTACAACAGCACCAATACAGAATCCCATCACTGATGGCTTCTTTCCTTTCATCACATCAAAGAACATCCAAGAAAGACCAGCAGCAGCAGCAGCTGTGTTGGTGGTTGCAAAGGCAGATACCGCCAATCCATTGGCTCCCAAAGCAGAACCTGCATTGAAACCAAACCAACCAAACCAGAGCAGTCCGGTTCCAATCAATACATAAGGAACGTTCGCTGGGGGAATTTCAACACCATCCAAATGTGCTTTCCTGCGCTTGAGTACAAGGGCTCCCGCCAATGCCGCACAGCCTGCAGAGATATGTACCACGGTTCCACCTGCAAAATCAAGGGCTCCCATTTTGAACAGGAATCCCTCAGGATGCCAGCTCCAATGGGCGAGGGGAGCGTATACAAGTATGCTGAACAAAATGATGAAAAGAATATAGGAGGTGAACTTTACACGCTCAGCCAACGCACCAACCACCAAGCCTGGAGTAATGATGGCGAACATCAGCTGAAAAAGTGCGAACAATGATTTCGGAATGCTGGGAGCCAATGACCAGGGGGCTGAATTGGCTACATCCTTGAAAAAGAAATTTGTCATTGGGCTTCCAATAAAGCCGCCTAAAGAATCACCAAAGCAGAGGCTGTAACCAAAGGTAATCCAAATCACAGTAACCACTCCGGCTGCCACGGTGCTTTTGATCATGGTAGAAATAACATTCTTTCTGTGAACCATTCCACCGTAAAAAAAGGCAAGACCGGGGGTCATCAGAAAAACCAACGCTGTAGCAATCAAAATCCATGTGATGTCTGCTCCATTGTAAACC
>CALPWM020000168.1 GCA_943327275.2 Chitinophaga pinensis | reverse complement strand
CACAGCATCCGATAGAATCACCATCAATACCATATCAATTCTTAAGAAATTTGGCATTTGTATCCCTGATCAAATAGCCATTGCCGGATTCAGCAATTTCAGTTCACCAGAAATCATTGAACCTGCGTTGACCACCATCAAGCAACCTGCTTTTGAGATGGGTAAAAAAGCCATTGAACTGCTGATCCATTTGATTGAAAGCAAAAGACCCGTGAGCAGGTTTGAAAAAATCGTTTTGCCCACAGAACTGCATATCAGAAAGTCTTCCCTGCCTGCCGGCAACTGATCAATTGGCCTTGCGCAGTACTATTTTCGGAGATGCGGTTCTTTGTGGAGTCCGTTCAGCACTGAAGCTTCTTTGGGAAGACCGATCATCAAAATGGCTTCTTTGTGGCGCCCTGTCGGAGGAAGCATATGATCTTCTGCTTGGCTGTTGAGGCCTTTGTGCAGGCCTTTGGGGCATGGATCTGCGGAAATCAGTGGCAGAAACTTCCATTGCATGTGGATGGTCATTGACCACCGGAATGGAGTTGCCAATCAGTTTCTGGATGTCGCGCAGGAATTCCCTTTCTTCATGATCGCAGAATGAAAAGGCAATTCCACTTGCACCTGCCCTGCCTGTACGGCCAATCCTGTGTACATAGGTTTCAGGAACATTGGGTAATTCATAGTTGATTACATGGGTAAGGTTGTCTACATCAATTCCCCTTGCCGCAATATCGGTTGCTACTAGCACGCGTGTAGTACCGGATTTAAAGTTGGACAAGGCCCTTTGCCTGGCATTCTGTGATTTATTGCCATGGATGGCTTCTGCACCAATCCCATATTTGTGAAGGTCTTTGACGATTTTGTCAGACCCGTGCTTGGTCCTTGCAAAAACCAGTACCCGCTCAATAGACTGGTCTTCCAGCAAGTGAACAAGCAGTTTTTTCTTGTCGTCCTTTTCAACGTAATACATGGACTGTTGGATGGTTTGAGCAGTTGATGAGACAGGGGTCACTTCAACCCTGACAGGACTGTCAAGGATGCTATCGGCCAATGATGCAATTTCTTTCGGCATGGTGGCAGAGAAGAAAAAGGTCTGTCTTTTTGTGGGAAGTTTGGCAATGACCTTTTTCACGTCATGAATAAAGCCCATGTCAAGCATCCTGTCTGCCTCATCCAACACAAATATCTGGATGAAGGCCAAATTGATGAAGCCTTGTTGCATCAGGTCCAACAACCTTCCTGGTGTTGCCACCAGAATATCAGTGCCTTGGCGGAGGGCCGTGGTTTGTGGATGTTGCGATACCCCACCAAAAATCACAAGGTGCTTGAGGTCGAGATGACGGCCATAGGCGGCAATACTTTCATCGATTTGGATGGCCAGTTCGCGGGTTGGCGTAAGGATTAGGGCCTTGATGCTGTTGTATTGCTTGCCCCCGGCTTGTTTGGCCAGGTGGAGGTGCTGTAAAATGGGAATAGAAAACGCTGCGGTTTTACCTGTTCCTGTTTGGGCGCATCCCAAAAGATCGCGGCCAGACAAGGCAACTGGGATAGATTTTTCCTGAATGGGTGTGGGTGTTGTGTACCCTTCTGTGTTGAGCGATCTCAAGATCGGCTCAATGAGGTTTAAGTCCTTGAATAACAAAATGTTTGATTTAAATGTGGACACCTGATCCTGTCAGATGCTATATAACCTGCCCTAAAATGACCTGATGAACTTTGACACGTAAGAATAACAGGGCTGTCGAGAGACTATATGAATACCGCAAAGGTAAGACAAAGGGGCATCTAAACCAAAACCCATGATTTCTCATGGGTTTTGGGGTGCTTAAAATAGGTTAGCTTGAATGACAGGTCGGAAAAAAAATAATATTCTTTGTTTAACAAAATTCAAAAATTGTATCTATTTTGACATACGAAACGGTTAAGTAGTCAGTAAGGAAATAGGTTATAACCTGTTTAAAATCCACTAAATCAATTGAATAAATATAGCAACATTAATACAAAAGCTTAATTATCAATATTTTATGAAGTCATTTTTAAAATACTGGCTTTTCTTCATCATTTCTCTTTCATCAACGAAAGCTCAAGACAGCACCGCCACTAAAAGTGTGAGAAATAATGATTTTCTAAAAAGAATCATCAATAGCAAAGAGTATGTTTATTCATCTATAGGAGATGCGAACTGTATACTGCCCTTTAAGGAAGGCGTTTTCATAGAAAAAGGACAAACGCTTTATAAGACACCGAAGAATTTATACATACGCCTAGATGGAACTGGATTTTTATACAGAATGGTTTACCATAATGATAGCACCATAGCATTTAATCGAATTGACAACACGGTCAACTTTAACTACAATATCGGAGCATATTCATTTTCAAGTGGCGAGGACTTATACAACTATGGGGGTTATGGATTCTGGAAAAACAGTGGAACAATTAGGAGGTATAATTTCAAAAGCAATGAATGGAACGCTGCGCTAAGCGACAAAGAAATCATCAATCAATACAATCCAATCAACAATGCATGGTTTGATCCAATAGAAAACAAGTTACATGTACCTTTTAAAACCATTATCAACGACGGGCTCAAAGATAATGAACCCCAAAAGGGAAAGGTCAATGATAACGCATTTACCCTTGATCTGGCATCAATGAAATGGCAGAATAATGGAAAGGCGAATAAAAATGTGATTGAAATTGTACGCAACAGCGATTTGGCTATTTCTACCCAACGGGGTTTGATGGTGTTGTTCCATGAACAACTTTATCTCATTGACTTTAAATCAAATAAAGTTTTTCAGTACGATGACAACACTACTGCACAAAATGTATTTAAAATGGATAAAGGTCAGCTACTTTATCACCAAGGAAAATTATTGCACGCGTATAACCCCAGAACAAAAATAATCGATTCTATACCCATAGATCTCTCAAGGTTCGTTGCACTTTCATATCCAGTTATCGAGCCATGCTACTCTTATCTCAGCATAATGCTAATTACAGCTTTTTTAATCAGCATCATTATTTTGATTATCAGAAAAATGAGGGGGAGCAAATTAGCCAAAGAAAAAACTAAACCTGTAAAACCTGAATTTAAATTCAATTTTAGTGAAACAGAAATTGCACTGATCAACATGCTGATTGCCAAAAGTCAACAAAATCTAACTGCAACCATTAGTGAAATAAACTATACACTGGGTGTAAAAGACAAGAATGTTGGTATGCAGAAAAAGATCCGCAGTGATGTGTTTAATAGTATCAATGAAAAATACAATATTCTTTTTGCCTCTGATGATGTCTTGATCAAATCAATCAGGAGTTCTTCAGATAAGCGATATTTCGAATACATGATTGACAAAGAAATGATTGAATCGATTACTGCTTTTCTGGCTTCCAAAAATGAAAAACAATAAGTTCAGTTTCAACGCTTAAGGCATCAACCAAGTGGCATGGGATAAGTTGCCGCCTTTATAAGTAAATCCAGCCCTCCTGTTGCCTTTGCTATGGGTATAATACCACTCCATCCAATCGATGCATGTTTCCACAACAACAAAGTGCTGAAACCCTTTTTCACTTTCTTCCAAAGTATAGTCAAAAGCAGTCAGCGCCTCATTCAGGCCAGTGGATGGCTGTTCAAGTTCTTTTGATGGCGGCTGGTCTGTCATGTAATACCGTCGGCTGTGGTGGCCGGTCTTGCTCCATTGTTCTGCACAGAGATCATCCAGGTGATGCACAATCGTTTTACCACTGAGCCTTATTTGAGACCTCAATGCCTGGTCGTATACCAACCAACTGAGGTGGCCATTTCTTTCAATATCCGTCATTTTTTTGCTCCGGTTGTCGGTATGCAAATAAATTTTTCGGGTATCTGCATCCACCCTTCTCAGTACGACCGTCCGCATGAAGGCAAGATTGTCTTTTGCAGTGGATATAACCGCCTGGTGCATAGCACTCTTTCTGTTGGTAGCGCCTTCCACCAGCATCTTCCAACACAGGCTTTCTACATAAGGAAGGTCAACGATTTCTTCAGGCTCAATGGGTAACAACAAAACCGTTGATTTAAATTATGGCTTAATCGTTTCTGGCATCTGAACAGCAATCATTTTTCCGGAAGCCTTCTGGACAATCATGGCAGCCTCCTTGATGTCTCCAGCTGATAATCCATTGAAGTATTTTTCAGCATTCAGGATGCGATCAGCAGAGATTTCACCCCTGTTGATGGATTGCAATACAGAGAGCCAGTATTCATTTGTCTTTGCGTCTACCTTGTATTTTTCCAACCAGGCTTTTTTGACCTTGTCTACATAGGACTGGGAGACCCCTGCTTCAGCCATCTTCTTCAACTCATGGTTAAAGGCCGCAATCAGCGTATCAACTTTTGCGGGGCCACAGGGCAACTGAAGCACAAACTGGAACCGGCCTGTTGGAATTTTACTGTATTCGATGCTGGCAGCGCCGCCATAGATTCCCTGGATCTTCTCGCGCATCTCTTCTGTAATGATGATGTTCATTGCATCACCCAATCCGCTGAACTTCAAGGCAGTTGATTCGGAATAGGGAATCTCGCCATGCAAAATGCCAATGATGAGGCTCTTGTCTTCTTTCCCTTTTTTGAACCTGAAATCATTTGTTCCGGTGAACAGTTTCACTTTGTTGTCTGTATAGGTCGACTTTCCTGAAGCCGGCAATCCTGCCACATATTTTTCCAGTAGAGATATCATTTCCTTTTCATCAAAACTGCCAACAATGGTGATGTTCATCCCTCCGACATCACCAAGTCGTTCCTTGTAAATGGCCAAAGAACGATCAAGGTCAATCTTGTCAAAATTTTCAAGTTTAGGGACAGCCGTTGGTGCCAAGGGATTGTTGGTGTACAAAACCTTTGTAAGTGTATCAATAAATGCCACCTGTGGATTGGCGCCAAGCATGGCCACCTGTGCTTTTCCGCGCTGGATGACTGATTTATACAGTGCGCTGTCTTTCCGAGGT
>CALPWM020000167.1 GCA_943327275.2 Chitinophaga pinensis | reverse complement strand
GAAAAATGGAAACATACCTATTCATGGAATCGGAATTCAAGGTCATTGGACTACAAAAAACCTGAATCTTTCTGATCTTGAAGATGCAATTGATATATATTCAGCAATGGGTTTACAGGTTCAGATAACCGAATTGCACATTACCAATCCTGAAGACCCGATTGCTACAGATGCAGATAACATGGAGGAGTTGGCCGAAATCTACCATGATTTGTTTAATGTGCTGCTGAAACACAAACATCAAATTACTGGAGTCACCTTTTGGCAATCCGAGAACCCTAAAAACAGGCATTACCCACTTTTTGATTCGAGTTTTAAACCAACAATTGTTTATCAGGCAATCGCCAGTGCAAACTGAACCTATTCGGATTCTCCACCTGATTAAGTCGCTGGGTAGGGGAGGTGCGGAAACATTACTTCCTGAAACCCTGAAAGTGCACGATAAAAGCAGTTTTTTTTTTTATTGTATCTATTTTCTTCCTTGGAAAAACCAACTTGTAGAAGAAATCAAGTTATCCGGGGGGATGGTGAATAATTTTCCTGCAAATAATAATATCTCTATTTTACTTCAGGCCTTTAAGATATTAAGGTATATTACAAAAAACAAGATCCAATTGGTGCATTGCCATTTGCCATGGGCTGGTTTTGTAGGTCGTATTGTTCATTTGATTTCTGGGATTCCGGTCATTTATAGCGAGCATAATAAGCAGGAACGTTATCAGTATCTTACCCGCCTATTGAACAAATTTTCTTTTAATCTTCAGTCAACTGCCATTGCTGTGTCTGAAGATGTTGCCCAATCCATCAAAATAAATATCAATCCTTCAATCCAGATCAATACAATTTTAAACGGCATCAATACTGAGAAATTCCGCAGGAATCTCCCAGTTGGTCAAAAAATCCGCGCTGATTTGGGTATTTCAAGCGATGCAATTGTTATTGGTAGTTTGGGTGTTTTTCGTACTCAAAAACGTATAAATGCTTGGTTGGAAATATTTGCAATTGTTTCAAAGCAAAATCCGAATGTTCGTGGTATTCTGGTAGGAGATGGTCCGCTAAAGGAAGATATCATTCTTCAGGTCCAATCCCTGGGATTGGAGGAGATTGTTTTTCTTCCAGGAATTCAAACCAATACTGTTGAATGGTATTCATCCATGGATATTTTCATGATGACTTCCGAATTTGAGGGACTTCCTTTGGCCTTATTGGAGGCGATGTCATGTGAATGTGCTGTTGTTGCTACCAAAGCAGGAGGAATCCGTGAAGTGGTGAATGATGGTATAAATGGATTAACAGTAGCTGTTGATCAATGGCCTTGCTTGGTTGAAAAAATTCAATTATTATTAGACAATCCTTCAAAAAGGATTTCAATAGGAAAAGCCGCAAGAGACCGAGTAGTTCATCATTTTAGCATCCATCAAATGACGAAGCAGTTGGAAAACTTATATATTTCATATGTTGATACGGGAAAGTAATGAAGCCGATATTCCTGCAATCGTAGTTTTGCTTAAAAAATCATTGGGTGAAACATCTTCCCAAAAAAGTATTGATTATTGGGTATGGAAACACATCAACAATCCATTTGGTGAATCTATGGTGTTGCTGGGATTGAACAATGGCCAATTGATTGGTGTAAGGGCCATGATGAGATGGAACTGGCAAAGAGGAAATGATTCATTCAATGCCCTAAGAGCTGTTGATACGGGTACTCATCCTGATCATCAGGGCACTGGAGTATTTTCTACTTTAACCAATAAAATTGTAGGTCTTGCACATGATCAGGGAATTAATTTTATTTTTAATACGCCCAACAGCAAAACCCTACCAGGTTATCTTAAATTGGGTTGGATCGCTCTAGGAAAGTTGAGGGCAGGAATCTCTTTTTTACCCTCTTTTTTGGGCTCCGATTCAACGACCCTTGATGCATTAGCCGATTTTTCTTGCCTGGACGATCTTTGCAAACACTGGAATTCCCTTCATAAAAATAGCCATCACCTTTTCACTCCTAAAACTCCAGAATACCTCAAGTGGCGCTATCTTAATAATCCAGTGATCAACTATTTTGTCCATTCGGATTCAACACTTTTTCTGGCCATGTACATCCGTAAAAGAAAAAGCTTCAATGAATTGAGGGTAGCTGAACTGATTTGCATGGGCAATAAGCCAGTAGATAGAAAAAAAGTAAAATTGCTTGTTCGGCAATGGGCATTTAAAAACAAAGCCAATCTGATCACTTTTGCACCACAGATCAAATCTTGGATGCCCGGATTAAAATTAAATTTACCTATTGGCCCAATCTTAACAACTAAAAAAATCAATCTCGATTTTCCTCCCTTTAAATGTTTAAAAATGGGATATCAATTGGGGGATATGGAACTTTTCTGATGGACATTCTACTTATTTTGATATTGATTATTGGTTGTTACATGGTTCAACGAAAATCGTTGATTTCAGGGGAATACTTTGTCAATGGAAAATTAAATGAACATTATTTTGATATTCTCTTTGGGGTACATCTCTTTTTTACGCTTGTTTATTTATTGTATGCTTACGCAACCCGATCTGATTCAGGGGAGTATTACCGAATAACTGTTCAGACCAAAACTTGGGGCGAGTTGTTTCAAACCGGAACATTTTTCATTCGTTTTTTATGTTATCCGCTCAGCAATATTTTGGGTTTATCCTACAATTCAGTCATGTTTATCTTTGCTTTTTTGGGTTTTGAGGGTATTCTCCTTTTTTATCTTGCAGCAAGAGAAAATATCAATAAGATTGCAATTGTTTTTGGAGGGATGACTTTGTTGGAGATTTTATTTCTCCTTCCCAATTGTCATTTCTGGTCTGCATCGTTAGGAAAGGGCAGTGTGATGATTTTTGCTATTGGGCTTACTTTTTATGGTTTAAGCAGATTCAACAGTCGCTTGCCCTATTTGATGATTGGAGCTTTTCTTGTATACATGGTAAGATCTCATATGCTATTTGCCATTGTTGTAGGACTTGCTCTTGGTCTTTTTTTTTCACAATCAGGCATCAAATGGTATGTTCGCTATACCCTCTTATCCATTTCATTTTTAGCTGTATTCATTCTTTCTGACAATGTGCTGGAAAATACTGGAACAGAATCTTTGAATATTTTCGATTCTAAAAAGATTGAAACAAGGGCAAAAGAACTCGGAAAGGGTAACTCAGGTTTTGATATTGCCAATTATAATCAGGGGTTTAAATTGTTCACCTTTCTTTTTCGTCCTTTGTTAATTGATGCACCCGGCATCATGGGTATCATATCATCATTTGAAAATATATTTCTGTTGTTTTTGGCCTTTCGTTTTTTGATTCATTTCATTCCATTTTGGACACGATCAACCGGATTACATAAATCAGCTTTTTTTATCTTTCTGCTTGCTGCCATTACCCTTGCCCAAGTTTCAGGAAACTTAGGAATTGCCATTCGTCAAAAATCACAAATTTTCCCACTATTGTTTTTGATCTACGCTTTTTCCCATTCACTTCTTACGGACAAAACCATTCACCCCTAATTGTAGTTATTTCAAGCATTTTGGGGCTGTATTCACTTAACATTTTACTTTTTAGTATATACCTTCATTTTAAACGCCATTTCCATGAGGAGAATTCTGTTTTTTATTTCAATTTTTTTGATTTCAGTATTATCACTGAATGCTCAGGATGCCCGTCTGTCTCAGATTTGGTCATTCCCAACAATGATGAATCCCGCATTGGTTGGTGCTCCGGATGATCAATTTTTATCTGGTTTGGGCCATAGCAATCAAAAGACAAAAAAAAGCCAGGTCATCCATCAATATGCATTTCTGAATGGTCGTTTTGCCAAGGATTACGATAAAACAGGAAAAGCATTCGGTCTTGGTGCCTCCTTCTATCAATATGGCAGTGTAAATTCATTTAATCCTTCTCCTATAGACGCAAAGTTTTTTGCTGTTTCAGGTGCTTATCATATCAGGCTTGCCAAAGACAATAGCCATATTTTAAGTATTGGTACCCAGTTTGCATTTGCCAATGCTACTGCGAATGAAAAGGGAACATATTATGACAAGGAGATTAATGGAGGCGGTTTCAGGTGGACAGATATGGATAGCTCACGTAGAAGGATCAACGCAGCTGGATACATGGATTGGAATTTGGGTGTAAATTATAAATTCACCGGAGATAACATAGGTATTGAGGCTGGTATAGGGGCCTATCATTTTACCCATCCCAAAATGGCGTTGATTACGCCGGATAAAGATACAGAGCTACGCGGAAGGATGGTTTTCCATGGTAAAATAGACATTCAAGTTGCCCCTAAAAGGGCTTTGGTATTCAATAATATATTTTGGACGGAGGCTTTATACTGGAGGAGTACCGCGTTGGATTTATATACACTTGTTGCCAATTGGTCAGGAGCTGAATTTGTGAAAACAGATATGTCTGACAATAAATTTACAATGAACTATGGCCTGTATACCCGTTCATTTAAAACTGTCATGCCTTATTTGTCTGCATATCCTGGACGAGGAATTAATTTGAGGGTCAGTTACGAAATTCCAATAGCATCACAACTTTATCAGTCATACACTGCAAAAAGATTTGAATTGGCACTTCAATACACACCAATCAAAAGAGATAAAGACGGCAAGCCCAAAAATGATAGCAGAAAATATATAAATCAGAAAGAACGCGCAAGAAGAGATTCTCTACTGCAAAAGAGTGATTCACTGCAACAAAAACAATTGGAAATTAATAGATTTACTGACTCAATTGCCAAACTTGGAAACAGTGGTGGCAAACTTGGTGCAATGGCGCCCGGAGATAGGGATGGAGATGGCGTTACGGATCTTGTTGATAAATGTCCTGATGAACCTGGTCTGCTTACCAATGAAGGATGTCCAATTGGTGACAGGGATGGTGATGGACTCAGCGATAATATTGATGCATGTCCTGACCAGCCTGGTCCTGTAGAAAATCAGGGGTGCCCCAATATTTTAAAGAGTTCTTCAAAGAAGCCCATTTACAACCCTGAAG
>CALPWM020000166.1 GCA_943327275.2 Chitinophaga pinensis | reverse complement strand
TCCAGCATTTCACGGAAATCGTGGTAATAGTTGGCGTTCGGATATGCTTTTCTGCTCTTGGCAGCTGCGCGATCATCTACGTCGGCCATCGCAACGATTGATACGTTCGGGCTCTTGGCAAATTCAGCAAGATCGCTCTCTCCTTTTCCACCGGCACCGATACCGGCAATGCGGAGCTTGTCACTTGGGGCAACGTGGCCCTTTCCGAGCACGTGGCGAGGAACAATGGTGAAGGCAGCCATTCCCATGGCACCAGCCTTGATGAATTTTCTTCTTTGGAGGTTTTTATTGGACATGATAATCGTTGATTGATGGATGTATGTTGGGGTTAAAGAATCAGTTTGTGGAATGGCTTACTCTTCGCTGTATTTGACGCATTCCTTGTTTTCCTTGTCGGTATAAGCCAATCCATACTGCTTCATCACTTCGTCTGGCACACCGTTCCATTGATTGGGTTGATTGCCCATATAGCCCACATCAGCAACACCGATCTGTGAAGTGTAGAAGCCAGTGGCAGTAAGGTTTCTCATGAGGCTGAAAAAAGCAACACCTTGAGCAACTTCCTTCGCTGCCTTGTTTGGATAAGCGATCTCATCGACGATGGCAATTTGCTGTTCCTTGGAACAGTCCTTGAAATTCTTTCCGTTTTTCTTGAATGCATGCCTGTCAATCCACATCAAACCACCTCTCATGGGTGTTTGGTGTTCTGGCATGTCCTTCACGATAAACTCAATGAACTCAGGCACTTTGGCGTCAGAGGCACTTCCACTGACATCATCTTTTGGAATGATAATATCACCCAAAATGGTGATGGTGGCCAACTCGTGCGGGGTAAAAAAAGTTGTTGAAATTACCTTGTCGTATTGGGCCAGTTCTTCCGGCTGCCTATCGAGTGTAAACCCTGCAGCCAATGAGCTGTTGGCAGCCACCTTCTTGTCTGCTTCTGACTTACAGGCATCCAACAAGGCCGCAGTTCCGAAAGTGCCTATGGCAATGGCTTTGAGCGATTTTCTTCTGTCCATTTTTTCTATTTAGATGTTTCTCTTTTTCATTTCGTCCATCAAATATTCAGAGGCCCTCATGGACAATGCGAGGATTGTCCAGGTGATGTTTTTGTCTGCCTGTGAAACAAATGCACCGCCATCAACCACAAAAAGATTTTTGCAGTCATGTGCCTGGTTGTGCTTGTTCAGTGCTGAACTCTTGGCATCGTTACCCATGCGCACGGTTCCGGCTTCATGAATAATTTTACCAGGAGATTCAAGCCCGTAGCTGTTTTCAGGACCATCGTTACCACCCCAGGTGATCACTGCGCCCATTGAGTGCATGATTTCCTTGAAGGTTTCTTTCATGTGCTTGGCTTGCTTCACTTCATGATCAGACCATTTCACATTGAATTTCAAGACAGGAATTCCGTATTTGTCTACAACATTGGGATCAATTTCACAGTAGTTGGTCGCAACAGGAATGGCTTCACCCCTTCCGGCCATGCCAACACCTGCACCGTAGAAATAGCGGTAATCCTGCTTCAATGAAGCACCGTATCCACCGGCCTCTTTTTGCGTACCATTGACGGGATATTGGCCATTGAGGCCTTCAATGCCCCAACCAAATCCATAGGCTGGCTGGCCCATTCCTCCCCAATATTCAATATGGTATCCACGGGGGAAATCAAGCTTTTTGTTGTCGCCCCACCATGGTGAGTAAACGTGCATTCCACCTACGCCATCTTCATTGTAACGCTTCCTGTCAAACAATTCAGGAAGAATACCGCCCATGGCGGCACCGGTAGAGTCATGCAGGTATTTTCCAACGACATTGCTGTTGTTGGCCAGTCCATTGGGATGCCTTGCTGATTTTGAATTCAACAGCAACCTGGATGATTCACAGGCACTGGCGGCAAGAATTACAACCCTTCCCTTCACTTCATATTCAAGCAGGTCGCGCTTGTTGACATAAGAAATACCTGTTGCCAGGCCTTCGCTATTGGTCAAGACCTCTCTTGCCATTGCACCAGTAATCAGGTCAACATTGCCGGTTTTAACCGCTGGCTTGACCAAAACAGAAGATGAAGAGAAATCTCCGTAAACTGTACAGCCCCTGTTGCACTGTGCGCAATAGAAACATTGACCACGGTCATCATTGATTTTTTGGGTAAGGATGGAAAGGCGTGATGGGATGACTGGAACACCCACTTTACCCGCTGCATTCTTGACAAACACCTCATGCAACCTGGGTTTGGGGGGAGGAAGGAAAAATCCATCGGGATCATTGGGCAACCCTTCATTGGTGCCAAATACACCAATCATCTTGTCAATTCTATCGTAATAGGGCTTGACATCTTCGTATCCAATTGGCCAATCGTCTCCGAGGCCATCAATGCTTTTGCGTTTGAAATCCTTGGGACCAAAACGGAGGGAAATCCTGCCCCAGTGATTCGTTCTACCACCCACCATTCTTGATCTCCACCAATCCCACTGGGTTCCGGCTGCCTTTGTGTAAGGCTCTCCTTCGATTTCCCAACCCCAGTAACTCGCATCAAAATCACCAAAAGGCCTGAACTTGGTGCTTGCACCACGGCGGGGTGAATCCCAAGGGTTTTTAAGTTGGGTGATATTTTTTGCAGGATCATAGTCAGCACCTGCCTCAAGAAGACAGACTTTCAAGCCTTGGTTGGCCAGCATATACGCTGCCATTCCACCGCCAGCTCCTGAACCAACAATCACAACATCATATTCCTTGGTCGTTTTTTTTATTGAAAAATCCGGCATGGTTCAATGGTTTTTTTCTTCACTTTTATGAGAATGGAAATTACTGAATTTATTCATTCGTTGGAGGTTTTGTTGGGGGAAAAAGTTGCAAACCTCTTTACCCTCTGCTCTTCACAAAATCTGTAACCAAAAATGCGATCAGCTTGGCCAACTGCTGTGAGTCGCCATGGAGCTGTGCGGTAGCGCCTTCGCAGATGTGAAGGCTACAAATATTGGGATAGTGGCCAGAAAACCGGATAAACTGCCTTGCTTCATTGACTGAAATCCCTGAGGGATTTTGACCACTTGAACTCACACTGCTCACCACATCAAGGTCAAGTTCCATGCAAATCGGATGGTCATCTATAAAGGAAAAAGACTGAGCAACTGATTGGATGAAATTCAGGCGTTCTTCTACAAAAATCTCTTCGTAGGTATGGTAATGTATGTTGTCATTTCCATAAAGATCATCCATCATGCTCTGTGGATTGACGTTCTCCTGAAGTCCTATGACTGCATACCTTTTAAGGTATCCTTCTTCCATGGCATAACGGAATGGATTGCCGCTATGCCTACCCTCCATTATCTTATAATCTGCTGTAGCAGCAAGATTGATCACATTCGCAAAGGCTTTGGGGGTCTTTTCCAATTTGAACAGTGATTTGGCACTTGCTTTGATGATGGGATACGCGTTGTTATGGCCACCTCCAATCACAACCGGAATCTTTCCTGACATGACAACCCATTTCACAAATTCTTCAACCTCTTCGTCGATGATGTTGGCGACTGCATGCCTGCAGGCATTGATGCGTTCCTCTGCATTGCTAAAGTTGGTTTCAATGATATTCATTACTGGGCTGAAATCAAAATAGCCTGCAAGGATTATTTCATCTCCACTGCACTGGTCTGAACTTTGTAAGTTGAGGAATGAGTTGACAAAATGAAACCAGGTACTTTCAGCGCCTCTGGTGCCATGATCGCCCAAGATGCCAATGCTCTCTGGAATACCAAAACAAACATATTTTGCGTCTGCGTGCGAAGCAAGAGACTCTCTCGCTGATTCAAGCACGCGCAACCGCTCCCCTAACTTGGTCTCATATTTTCTCAGCTTTACCTGATCCAGCAATTCCTGCTTGGTGTAATAATGGAAATGTGACATATTCCTAAGTTAAGGAAAAATACTTCGCTACAACTCCGCCCATACCTGCTTTGCAAAATCCCCCAGCGATGGATCCCTGGCGCCCATCAACAAGAGTGTGGTGGATGGTGTAAAATGAGGCCTCATTGTATTGAGCAGTTCTTTGCGGTCGTCAACAAAAAAAGCGTTGACACCCTTGGCTTTCAGGTCTTCAATCAAATCATTGGCGGAAATATCCTTGACTGCAGTTCCGCCTGCATAGTAGATTTCACTCATCCAAATCTCATCTTGGGGGCGAAGCACTTTTGCGATTTCGTCCACAAAATCATGGCGCAGAAAGCGTGTGGGACCATAGCCATGGGGCTGAAACCATGCTATCAATCTTGTTGCGAGGGGTTGACAGGCTTCAATTGACCTTGCACATTTCACGGGGTTGTGGGCAAAATCATCCACCAAAATAACGCCTTGTTTTTCTCCATACACCTGGTGCCTTCGGTAGATCCCTTGATAGCTCCGCAAGGCATCAGCGCAAACTTCCCACTGTATTCCCAGGCTATGGGCAACAGTTAGGGCGGCCATGGCATTTTCCATGGTATGCTTTCCTGGGCTGTGCACTACAAAAGAATGGCCTTCAACATAGAAGGCAATCATCGATCCTTTCTGATGAAAGCCAGTGGCGTTCATATATGCTTTAGAATGCTCATTGCAATCAAAATCAAATATTGATTTCTTGGAAAGCCCTGCTGAGAGAGGATGAGAAAGATTGACAATAAATTGACGGGAATTTGTGCTAAAAATACCGAATAGCCTGACCAGCTCTTCAAGGTCTTGATGGTCTTTATCGATGTTCAGCAAAACACCAATTTCTGGCTTGTATTGAACAATGGACCCATCACTTTCATCCGCCTCAATGATCAGCCATTCTCCTTCGCCGTAAGCTGCATTTCCGATTTTCCCTTCATGGATCAGTCTTGTCAGACCGGCGCCTCCTATGATAGAGGGCTTCAATCCTGCATGAAACAATATTTCATACAACATGGCGGAGGTGGTGCTTTTGCCGGAGGTTCCACCAATAGCAATGGTTTTCTTCGTTAGCACGATTTCTGCGAGCAGCTCACTGCGTTTAACAATAGGCTTGCCCAAGCGCCTGGCTTCCTGCACCTCAGGAACGCTGTCTTCAACTGCTGT
>CALPWM020000165.1 GCA_943327275.2 Chitinophaga pinensis | reverse complement strand
TCAGGATGCATTTGTAAAAGCCTATGCATTTCTAACAGGAGCCTGCAATGAGAAACATTACTCCATCATTGGGTATCAATTAAAGCAAACACTGTCTGATTATGGTACAGTCAACAGAGGGGTTTGTACCGTTAATGGAATGGGGGATCTAATAGGGGTTACAGAACGGTTGAATATCGCAAAAAAAGATGGCACTGTTGGTTGCGATGACGGACTTGAACCTGTAGAGCTGCATGAGGATACCATTGTTTCAATGAATTTCTGGTGCTTTGATCCCTCTGTATTTGAATACTCTTCAAAGTTGTTTCAGGAATTTCTTGCAGAAAGGGGACAGGAGGAAAAATCAGAATTTTTTATTCCAATCGTTGCAGATCAATTCATTCGCGATGGAGTAGGCAGGGTAGAGGTTATCCCAACCAGTGCAATTTGGTTTGGTGTAACATATAAAAATGATGCCCCTGCAGTAAAGGCTGGCATTGACAAGTTGTTGTCAACAGGAGAATATCCTTCTGGCCTTTGGCATTGATCTTTTGCGGTTAGCCCAAGACAACTTTTACCATGTAAACATGGTCTTGAACTTTCTTGACCTGGTGGGACCTGTTGATACCTCTGATGGATGAGGTATTGCGGAGTTTGATGTTGATATCCTTGTCCGCTTCTTTCAATGTTTCAACAAGCTGGAAAATATTCTTTGATTTGGTTGCAAAAACAACGCCGTTTGCTGAAGCCTGGCGGGCATTCAAGATGCCAATCACTTCTCCGTTTTTGTTGAATACGGGGCCTCCACTGTTTCCAGGATTGGCGGTAATGGTTATTTGGCAAGACATGGTGTCTCCCTCCAAACCTGTCCTGGCACTCAGGTAACCTTCATTGTAGACAATTTCATCTTTAGGGTATCCCAGGGTGTAAACCGCCTCTGACAAATCGGTTTGAAGACGGGTGAAGCCGTATGGCAATTGCTTAGGAGACTCAAAGTCCTGATCATTGATCTTGATGACTGCAATATCGGAGTTGGCATCCTGATGAATGATTTCAGCAAGGAAGTCTTCACCAAGAATACTTTGTACGTAAACCTTTTTTGCGCCTTTCAGCACGTGTGCACTCGTAACAAGATAACCTTTGGGGTCAATCATGAAACTGGTACCGCCAAACTTAACATCCGATCCCGGAGCAATCTTGGTTTTGAATTTGTTGAATTCAGCACTTTGGTTGCTTGATTGCTTTTCAAGGTTACTTACCTTTCTTCTCAGTTCTTCAATATCCCTGAAAGGTGTTTTGGGTGTAAAAATAGTCATCATGCCACTGATGAACAGTGCAGTAATTCCTGCAATTGAGGCAGCAACCGCAACTACCCTACGGTATTTGTTCCACATATTGATGATGCGGGTTCCTGTTGTCAGCTCAAGGTCTTTGATTTCTCCAGATTCTTGCAGGGTGTGGTGGGTGTCATACAGGTTGGACTTGAACCTTCTGATTTCACCATAACGACCCATTTGTTCAAGGAAATAATGGTATTCTACTACGGTTTGATCCAATTCAGGGTTGTTCTTCCTCATTTCCTCAAAGGCATGCTTCTCTTCAGGTCCCATTTCACCTGAAAGATATCTTTCAACCACTTCCGCCAATTCGAATTGTTCCATTATAATGTACTTAAGCGTTTTTATATTGGGCAAAGAAGAGCTTTTTTAGCCTGACCAGGCATTTATATTTCTGGTTCTTTGCATTGTCTGCGTTGGTATATCCAAAAAAGCCTGCTATTTCCAGCATGTTTTTCCGGTGTACGTAAAAAGCTTCGATGAGGCTTTTACAAGGTTCCCCAATCTTTCCCATGGCGGTTCTCATGGTCTGGTACTGGAGATTCAGCTTATCATGTTCCTCAATATCATCCTCCACCTGCACAATCCTATCAAAATTTTCAACCTGTGTCTCAATCCGTCTTGAATGTTGTAACTTCTTGAGCCACAGTCTTCTACACACAGAATAAAGGTAGGTGCGGATCTGACAAGTGAGTTCAAATTCAGGCAACCTTGATTTTTCATAGAGTACCATCATTGCTTCCTGAAAGATATCCCTGGCATCATCCTCTGTACCATTGTTATTCACGACAAAATGTTGGATGAGGCTGTAATTTTCTTTGTAAACTACCTCAATCGCAGCCTTGTCATTGTTGCCAATGGCCTTGAATACACCCAATTCTTGTTCTGTAATAGCCACAATTATCTTTTTTTAATACCTGTAAGGCCTTTTTGTAACCCACAAAAGAACAAAAAAAATTCTTTTAAATTCCGGGTTACTTTCTTTTACTTCGCGTATTAATTCACAATTATTCAATTTTAACATTCAAAAACCCAAAAGAATGAAAAAGTTTTTCGCAATCTTGGCTATCGTAGCTCTCGCATCATGTGGTGGTTCTTCTGAAGCTCCAGCTGCTGACACAACTGCTGTTGCTGTTGATACAACTGCTGTTGTTGATACTGCTGCTGTTGTTGATACTGCTGCTGCTACTACTGCTGCAGACACTACTGCTGCTGCCAAGTAATCTTTTTTTCATATGGCAAGCAATCGTTGAAGTCGTCCCGTTTCTACGGGATGACTTTTTTATTTTATTGATTATCAGCTCTTTGTCTTGTTTACTCCCCTTTGTCGCTGAATAAGTTTACCTTTGCAAAAAGTATTTAATATGAGTTTTGAAGCGTTAGGCATTGAAGAGTCGTTATTGAAAGGTATTCATGCCCTTGGGTTCACAGAGCCCACCCCCATTCAGGAAAAAGCCATTCCCATTTTATTGAGCGGTACAAAGGACTTCGTCGGTCTGGCCCAAACCGGTACCGGAAAGACTGCAGCCTTTGGACTTCCCCTTTTGCAGTTGGTAGACAGTGAAGCACGCCACCCACAGGCTTTGGTGGTATGCCCAACCCGTGAGCTGTGCATGCAGATCACCAAAGACATCGCCAAGTTCTCCCTTCATAAAAAATCCATCAAGTCTGTAGCCGTTTATGGCGGTGCATCCATTGGCGATCAAATCAGGGACCTTAAAAGAGGTGTTCAGATAGTTGTGGCTACCCCTGGTAGGTTGATTGACCTTATTGAGAGAAAAGCCATCAACCTCGAAAACATCAACTATATCGTATTGGATGAGGCGGATGAGATGTTGAACATGGGTTTCAGGGAAGACATTGAGTTTATCCTTGGCAATACCCCCAACAGAAACAGCATTTGGCTGTTCAGTGCAACCATGCCTTCAGAAGTAAAGCAAGTAAGCAAGCGGTTCATGACAACCCCTGCTGAAGTGACCATTGGTAAGGCCAATTCATCAAATGTAAACATTGACCATCAATATTATACCACATCAGGTGTTAACCGATACCATACCCTGAAAAGGATCATCGATTTCAATCCTGGTATCTATGGCATTATTTTCACCCGTACCAAGGCCGATGCACAAAGCATTACAGAATCGCTGATCAGGGAAGGGTATGACATTGAAGCCCTTCACGGTGATCTTACACAGGCCCAGAGAGACAAGGTGATGGCCAGGTTCAGAGAGAAAAGCCTTCAGTTGCTGATTGCCACTGACGTAGCAGCCCGTGGTATTGACGTGCAGGGCATTACCCATGTAATCAATTATGAGCTTCCTGATGATCCGGAAGTCTATACCCATAGAAGTGGTAGAACTGGCCGTGCTGGCAACAGTGGAATTTGTATTTCCGTCATCAGTCAGCGCGAAGCGTACAGGTTGCGCCAGATTGAGAAATTACTGAACAACCGCTTCCACAAGTTGGACATCCCTTCCGGAAAAGACGTTTGCAGAAAGCAGTTTTTCCATTTTATCGATAAAATGTTGAAAGCGGACATCAGCCACGGCGAATATGAAACCTATATTCCTTTGCTCCGCGAGAAATTCGTGGACATGGAGAAGGAAGAAATCCTTACCAGGGTTGCTGCGCTGGAATTTGACAGGTTCCTTCAGTATTATGAGAATGCTGCCGACCTCAACGTTAGAGACGACCGCAGGTCTGAAAGAACCAGCGATCGGTTCAATGAGCGATCAACCGACAGGCGTGAGCCTGGTGGAAGAAGAATGGAGCGTTCATCCAATGACCGTGGTGGGGCCGGCTACAAGAAGCTTTTCATCAATCTTGGAACCAAAGATGGTTTCTACAAAGCAAGTTTCCTGCAATTCATTCTTGACCTCAGTGATCTCAAGAAAGAGGTATTGGGCAAGATTGACATGAAAGAGATGAACAGCTGGGTGGAGATTGAAACTGGCGCTGCCAATCAAATGATCAAGATGATTGATGGCAAAAAATTCAAGGGCAGACAGATCCGCATGAACGATGCTGACAGCGGAGGCCCAAGAAAGAGATTTTAATTTGATTTTTGAAAATGTTTTAAGTTTCTTATATTTGCATAGATGATATCGAACAGAACCCGTTACTTCTTTTATTTTTATTACTACTTTACCGGTGGTACGGGAACTTTTTGTTGAAAATCAAATATTAAACAAAACATCAACATAAGGATCCCGGCTAACCCCCGGGATTTTTTTTTAAGCAAAAACCAATGATTGAGAAAAAATTGGAAAAGACATCAAAGAAGGGGGCATCCGCAAAAAAGCAGCCTAATATGCCGGTGGCCATTCAGGGCTATGAAGGCAGCTTTCACCAGGTCGCCGCAAGGTCTTTCTATGGAAAGCATGTGGAGATTCTTCCCTGTGCGACCTTCACCGAGGTGATTCAACAGGCCTCCGACAAATCTGCCACCATGGGTGGCATCATGGCCATTGAGAATTCCATTGCCGGCAGCATCTTACCCAATTACAATCTTCTCCAAAAGTCAGATCTCTTTGTTGCGGGAGAAGTCTATCTTCAGATTGACCAGCACCTGATGGTCAATCCCGGCGTAAAACTGACCGACATCAAAGAAGTGCATTCTCATCAAATGGCGCTTCAACAATGCCTGTGATTCCTGAACCCGCATGGTTGGAAATTGATTGAGACCGAGGATACTGCGCTCAGTGCCAAGCATGTTCAGGTGCGGAAGAGCAAACATGTTGCAGCGATTGCTGGAAAGCTGGCAGCTGAATTGTTCGGTCTGGACATCATAGCTCCCAAGATCCATGATGTCAAAAACAATTATAC
>CALPWM020000164.1 GCA_943327275.2 Chitinophaga pinensis | reverse complement strand
CTCCCAGTTGTTTTTGTTTTCAGCAGAAAAAACCAGCTGATACTTTTTATTGGCGGTCTTCTTTGAAACAGCTTTCCACTCAATGGCTTGTATTGTTTCCTGAGCAGTTGGAAACTGAACAAAAAACAGGGACAACAGCAACCCCAGAAGGACTGTTTTTTTCATAAAAATGTATTTCTAACCGCCAATCGCAATCTTGAAGGGAACCTCTGCCGGCGGCAGGCATAGTTCATCGTCACAGACCATAAATTCTATTTTGCCATTGAGGCTTGTTTTAGCTTTTGTCTTTGCATTGACCACCTGCACAAAAGTTACCGTCTTTTCATAGAAGTTAACTTTTCCCCCCCAGGCTTCTTCCATCTTGGTTATTTTCTTCCCCTGCTCCAGAGGCTTACCATCCATGGTCAGCAAGGGGTTGGGCGTGAATGTGATGGCGGTTGGAATAGGGCCTTCCACACCAGCAACCTGTGCATAGAGATGATAATTACCAGCAATTGTTGCGGTCATCTTCACTTCATAGCGTTTGTCACCAATTTTTTTGGAGGAAAAGGCCCAGCTTACCTGTTTTGCAGATCCCATTTGAGCAAAACTTGAAAGGGAGAGGGACAAGAAAATGATGGATATGAAGGGAAAATACTTTTTCATCTGATGTTGTTTAGGCGTTTACTGCATAATTGACATGCTGTAGCAAAAGGGTATTGAAAACACTGACTCCGTCGGTATTGCCAATTTTGCTTGAGCATGCCCTTTCAGGGTGTGGCATCATGCCAAAAACATTCCTTTCCTTGTTACAAATTCCTGCGATATTGTGCAGTGTACCATTCGGATTGGCTTCTGGCGTGATGTTTCCATTTTCATCACAATAGCGATATATGATCTGATCGTTGTCAATGAGGGATTGTATTGTGGCTTCATCGGCTTGGAAACGCCCTTCGCCATGGGCAATGGGAATCTTGAGCGCCCTGTTCTCTTTGCCGATGATATGAACATTCTTGCAGATGAACTGCTGGTTGGCATTTTTTAGCAAAACACCTGGGAGCAGTCCAGATTCGCAAAGGATCTGAAATCCATTGCAGACACCAAGCACTTTTCCGCCACGCTGGGCAAATGCAATGGTCTGTTGCATCATTGGGCTGAACCGGGCAATGGCTCCACAACGAAGGTAATCACCGTAAGAGAACCCTCCTGGCAGTACGATGCAATCTTCGGTTGAAAAAGCAGAAAGATCATTGTCTTTGTGCCAGAGCTCAACCACTTCCTGACCAAGATCATCCCTCAAGGCACCTATCATGTCACGATCGCAATTGGAGCCAGGAAATACAACAACACCAAATTTCATTGGATTACAATTTGTACAAATTTATGACCTTTCCTCCAATGTGTTTCCTGCAGTTTTAATTTTAACGCAGCAATGAAAGAATAATCAAGGCCAGTAAGATTAAATTGGGGATAAAATTTCTTTTGAAGGAAAGAAACAGCGGGGAAAACAGCAATGCTGAAGGCAGAAGCATTAAACTCAGTGTTGTTGAAATGTCTTTGATGGAAAAAATGCAGATCAAAAGAGTGGTCAGGACAAGGATCAGCATAACGAGGTATGCTTTTCTGGCTTGGATCATCATTTTCCCAATTTGTCTGTTGAATGAAAACATTCCCAGCCAGGGCAAGATTAAAAACAGGCCGGTCTTTGTCCATTCCCAAGGACTCAGTGAAGGGAGCTTGAAATTGATTGAAAAAGGGCAAAAAACCATTGATGAATTCAGTTTGTCAAACAGGTACAAGCCCGAAGAAATGAAATAGAAAGGCAGGATAAAACCTGTAGTGGCGAGCAACAATTCCCGGATTGATGCGGGCCGCATGATCATGATACAAATGGCAATCCAGCAAAATAAGATCAAGAATGCAGTATTCATTGATGCCATACAACCAACAATAAAACCTGTCAGCAGCAGTTTGTTGTTGGCATTGTTCTCCTTGTACATTGTGACCAACAGTTTGAATACAATCAGCATCATTCCGTTCAATACAAGAAAAACTGGACTTATATGGAAAGGCAGCAAGGCGTTGAGGAGTAAAAAAGACATGGCAGGAATAAAGCCTGCCCTTTCCATGAGCTTATGGTCTGCGATGATCTTGTTGAGGATCAAAGCTTCCGCAAGCAACAGTACTGTGTAGATCATTTCCCCCAAAATGCCTTTGGACCCATCAAGAAAAGTCAGGTATCCAGACAATGTTTTGAATGTAGCGGTAGCTCCAGCCGGCAATGCAGCATTCACCATTGCGTCGCCAGTAATTACCGGCAAGAAGGCAAGCAAAGCCAGCAGCAGCAGGGCAAGGGGGTTGTTATGCTTAAAAATTCCTATCACGATGCTTTATCAAAATTCGATTTTTGCAAAGCAAATATAGTTCTTGTACATGCAGGGCATGATAATTTGTCTTAGGCCAACCTGTTTTCCGAATTTGGGCATGAATTCATAATCCCTGTTGAGGTTTTTCAAGGTCGGTTGTCGTTTTATTTTTCCTTCTGCATCTATTGTCGCGGAGTTCAGCAAAAGTTCTCTTTTTTCTTTCTGGTTGAAAAGAAAGCGCAGGTCATTCCCTGTATTAAAAAGCTGATAAGAGATAAATGAGTCTGAGTTGTCGTCGTATTGGTTTTTTCTGATGGTATTGCTCCAGCGCAACTTTCCGTCTGCATTGAAAAAGAATACCATGATGTTTTCCGATACATGCCGGACATAATTGTTCTGTTGCCCGAACCTGTTGAATGGGTCATAAAATCCGTAATTGTACATCCTGCTCATGGGGGATGAATACCACATGTCAAAGGGAGAGAAAAGTCCACCACCATAGAGGTAATCATACCTGTTCCAGGCGCTGTTCTTTGAAGATGAATAGTATAGTTCAGAAACCACTGCGTACCCTCCGTCCTGCACAGGGATCACATGGCGGATAAAATGGTCATTGAATGCGGTTTTCATGGCTCCGGTTTCACTTTTTGCATCCATCCGGACGCTGTCATTGAAGGCAAAATCCGTTTCTGAAGAAACGAGTTCCGTTTTCTTGTCCCAGACCAATGAATATAAGCCATCGATGTTCCCCCGCTTTTGTTTGTAAAAGAAAGAAGTCAGGATGATTCTCTTATTGAAATTGTCAAACTTCAATTTCACTTCATCAAGGGTTTTTTCCTTGAGCACTACCGGAACAATTTTGACGGAATCACTGAGCGCGCGCTTGAATACCAGGTCAATTTTGTTGATGTATTCTCTGCCTCCGGTTCTGGCGCTTCTGCCAAAAATGAAATCTCCGTCGTTGTCCACCAGAAAATCAGTGAATGAACCTTCTCTGTCGTTAACCCTGAGACCAAAACTGCTTTTCTTTTTCAATTGCATCTTGTTGTCAAAGAGCATTGATGTGATCAGGTAACTTTTTTCATTAGGGCGCTTGATTTTGAAGATGATAATCTGTTTCTTGTCGTCGCTGCTGATCATGGAATATACCTTGTTATCCATCAAGCCCATCATGATAGAGGTATCAAGGTCTACGGGGTCTGTCATGAGTTTTCCATCTCCATTGATCTTTACCATTGAACAGTGCATCACATTCCTTCGCTGGTACTGGTAAATCATATAGGCAAAGTCATTGTAGGCAATGAAATCAACATTGATGACCCTGTCTGGCAAGAATTCAAGCGGTATCCTGTTCTTGAGCTTCATCTCAAGGTCATAGACTGAGATGCCATGACGATTTTTGAAATTCTTGTAGACATTGATGTTGTTGCCCATTTTACCAATGATTTCAAAATTCATTTCCCTGTAATCGTCTTTGTCAACCTCAGAATAATCAATTCTTTGTGCAAAGGATCCCAGACAGAGTAGGCAGGTGAGTAGGAATATGGTGATATGTTTCATTGTCTTCGCTTTCAGTATAAAATTAGGTCAACCTTTGTTAAAAGAAACAAATATTCGCTATACCTTTGAAATGCCATATGGCAATCATCACATCCTTTTCTAGTGAGTAAACAGCTTAACAAGGTAACCGGCGCGGGGTTACTGATCGCCCTGGGGATCATTTACGGAGACATCGGAACATCCCCTCTTTACGTTTTTAGTGCAATCATCAACGGACGCGTTATCAGCGAAGACCTGATATTGGGAGGCATTTCCTGTATCATCTGGACGCTTACACTGCAGACAACGGTGAAATACGTCATTTTAACCCTACAGGCCGACAACAGGGGTGAGGGAGGAATTTTCTCGCTCTATACATTGGTAAGACGGAGAAGAAAGTGGCTGGTGGCTCCCGCCATGATTGGTGGTGCAGCATTGTTGGCAGATGGGATGATTACGCCCCCCATTTCTGTAACATCTGCCGTTGAAGGGCTTACCCAGCTTCCACGCTTTGCGGCGATCACCGAGATGCAGATCGTTTATATTGTTTTGGGTATTATTGCCGTTCTGTTTTTCATGCAGCAATTCGGAACTGCCTCCATTGGAAGGATGTTCGGTCCTATCATGCTGGTATGGTTTTCCATGATTGCCATCCTGGGTATAATTAATCTTTCAAGTGATTGGTCAGTGCTGAAAGCTTTCAGCCCTCATTATGCCATTAAACTCCTCACCACATATCCCAAAGGTTTCTGGATCCTTGGTGCTGTTTTCCTTTGCACTACTGGTGCCGAGGCCCTTTATTCTGACATGGGACATTGTGGTAAAAACAACATAAGGTTCTCCTGGATAGGCGTTAAAGTTTGTCTGATTTTCAGTTACCTGGGACAAGGTGCATATTTGTTGGGACAGGAAGGCAGGTTGTTTGCCAACACAGGCTTGATGAAGAATGCCGCTTTTATTGCAGCGAATCCAACTGCAGAAGCCCTTCGAAATCCTTTTTTTGCAGTGATGCCAGATTCATTTTTGATCATTGGCATCATCGTGGCTACTGCAGCGGCCATTATCGCCAGCCAGGCATTGATCAGTGGTTCGTTTACACTGATCAGTGAAGCGATGCGCCTCAATTTATGGCCCAAGTTTAAAATTGTTTATCCTACTGAAGAGAGGGGTCAATTGTTCATCCCAGCCATCAATTTTCTTCTTTTTGTAGGATGTTGCGGCATCGTTCTTTATTTCAAGAACTCCGGAAACATGGAAGGGGCCTATGG
>CALPWM020000163.1 GCA_943327275.2 Chitinophaga pinensis | reverse complement strand
GAATGTCCCTCAGGTCTTTCAGGGTATCCACCAGTTTGGTAATGTTGTGTCCATCGATAGGACCGAAATACCGCATGTTCATGGACTCGAACAGGTTGCTTCTTTTGTTGATGAAGCCCTTGATGCTGTGTTCAAGCTTACTGGCCATCTCCCTGCTGAAATTTCCACCAATGGGAAGCTTTCCAAGAGTATTCCAGATATCATCCTTCAACTTATTATAGGTATGTGAAGTGGTGATATCTGTCAGGTATTCTCTCAATGACCCTACATTGGGGTCAATGCTCATGCAATTGTCATTCAGGATCACCAGCATATCGGCATCTGTTACGCCTGCATGGTTCATGGCTTCGAAGGCCATTCCAGCCGTCATTGAGCCATCACCGATGACAGCGACAGATTTCCTATCCTTTTCGCCATTGTATTTTGCTGCAATGGCCATTCCCAGTGCTGCGGAAATGGAGGTGGATGAATGTCCTACACCGAAAGCATCGTATTCGCTTTCAGTCCTTTTGGGAAATCCACTGAGTCCACCATATTTTCTGTTGGTATGGAAATTGTCTCTTCTTCCAGTAAGTATCTTGTGGCCATAGGCTTGGTGGCCTACGTCCCAGACCAGTTGGTCATACGGGGTATTGTAAACATAGTGAAGGGCTACAGAAAGTTCAACAACACCAAGACTGGCTGCAAAATGACCGCCATGCACACTGACCACGTCCACAATGTATTGCCTCAGTTCATCACAAACTTTGTAAAGTTCATCCTTCCCTATTTTTTTTAAGTCATCAGGGGAGTTGATTTGTTTGAGCAATGCACCAGCCTCGATTTGTGTCATATTGAATGCAATTTGAATCAGTTCTTTATAAACAAGGTCGGCTGCGATTTGTTCAGACTTACCCTTGCTTGGAATACATAAAGTTAGTCAAAATAAGGATTGTAGCATCCAGGATGAGGTTTATCCAATTACAAGGGCTCGCCGTCCTTTCCAGACGGCTTTACCAGTTAACCGGCCTGTAAAACCTCTTGTAAAAAACCATTTTTCCCTTCTTGTTCAATTGTATAGCTTTGAAATGCATGGATTTGTATTTTAAAAACATATCAAAATACTGGCTTTTCCAGTTTTTGGGCTGGATGATGTTTGCCGGCATCAATATTTTCTTTGCTTTTACCTATAATCTTTTTGATGCCCGATTCATTGGTCGGTTGGCTTTATATGTTGCCATCGGTCTCCTTATGTCTCATTTCATGCGGATGATCATCAAATGGCTCAAGCTGATGCAGCGCAGCATCAATTACCAGTTGACGGGCTTCATCCTGGTTTCAGTTTTATTCGCAACAATTGTGGGCATCGGTGAAACCTATCTGAGCATGTTTGCTGGGTTAGAATACAAGGAGGAAGCCAACTGGGCAACTCCCCAGAAAATCAGCAGCAATATTTTCTCTTCCTTTATTTATCTTTTTATTTGGAACTGTATTTATTTCATCTACCATTATGTGGCAGAGTCAAGAAAAAACCAACTCGACAACCTGAAGTTGGAAGCCCTGGTAAAGTCTCTAGAACTGAAGACCATCAAATCCCATATCAATCCACATTTTATTTTCAATGCGATGAACAGCATCCGTGCGTTGATTGATGAAGATCCTAGCAGGGCGCGCGAAGCGGTTACAGCATTGAGCAATATTCTTCGCTCCAGCATGTCTTCCGATCAACATGAAACCATCACATTAGAGCGAGAGTTGAATATTGTGAAAGATTATCTTGCTTTGGAGTTGATTCGGTTTGAAGATAGGCTGGATGTGCAATATGGCATAGATGAAGATAGCCTAGATCAACAGGTTCCCCCTATGATGCTGCAGACCCTGGTTGAGAATGCAATCAAACATGGCATTGGAAAAACGATGAATAAAGGAGAGATTTCCATTCGCGCCAATGAAACCAACGGACAACTGGTGTTGTCTGTCACCAATTCTGGTATACTGGAAATAAAGCAGGATCATGATGGCTTTGGATTGCAAAGCACATCCAACAGGTTGCACCTGATTTTCGGTGATGCAGCAAGTTTCTCCATCAAGCAGCTGAACAAAGACTTGGTTGAAGCAAAAGTGATTATCCCGCTTTCCAAATAGAAACGATATGAAAAAAAACGCCATCCTTATTGATGATGAGAGACTCGCAAGAAACGAACTGAAGAAAATGCTTGCCCTTCATCCTGAAATAGAGGTTGTCGGCGAGGCAGCCAATGCTGACGAGGGCTTGCGCCTCATCAATGAAATGAATCCTGACCTGATTCTGTTGGATGTTCAAATGCCTGTGAAAACGGGGTTTGATCTCTTAGAGCAATTGGAAAAGCTACCAACAGTCATCTTTACCACTGCTTATGATGAATATGCCATCCGCGCATTTGAGGTCAATGCGCTGGATTATCTTTTGAAACCCATCGACCCCAAACGCCTCTCAGATGCTGTTCAAAAATTTTTGGCCATCGATGAAAAGGAGATGATGTTTTCAGAGAACCGATCTGAACTCAGGCTATCCCTTTCAGAATCTGACCAGGTATTTGTCAAAGACGGTGAAAAGTGCTGGTTTGTTAAATTGGCTGAAATCCGGTTGTTTGAATCTGTGGGCAACTATGCAAGGGTATTTTTTGGCCCTAACAAGCCACTGATCTTGAAATCACTGAATTCCCTTGAAGAAAGGCTTGATCCAAGAACATTTTTCAGGGCCAACCGCAAGCATATTGTCAACCTGCGCATGATAGAAAAGGTTGAGCCGTTTTTCAACGGAGGCTTGTTGCTTGAAATAAAGGGGGGAGAAAAGATCGAAGTGTCCAGGCGCCAGGCGGTCCGGTTCAAGGAGATGATGAGCCTTTGATAGTGTGCAAAACATGCTTTCCGGGTCGACCGATTAACCCTTATTTTTGCATAAACTTTTCACTTTGATCGTTATTGATGATATTCTGGTTAGCGATGATATCGTAGAGGCACAGTTTGTTTGCAACCTCAGCAAATGCAAAGGCGGTTGTTGTGAGGATGGGGATGCTGGCGCCCCACTGACAGACCAGGAATTGGATGAAGTGAACAAGAGCTATGAAATTGTCAAGCCACTGATGTCCAAGGAAGGTATCAAAGAAGTGGAAAAAAACGGACTCTACAGATACGATCGCGAGTTTGGCTGGGTAACACCAACCGTAGAAAACAAAATATGTACCTACGGGGTTCGTGATCAGCAGGGAATCATCAAATGTGTATTCGAAGAGGCCTACAACAAAGGCCAGATCAAGTGGAAAAAGCCCATCTCATGCCATCTCTATCCCATCAAAAAAAGCAAGAGCCGGTATACCAACCATGAAATGCTTAATTACGAGCCACGCGAAGACATGTGCAGCCCTGCATGCAGCCTTGGTGCTGAATTGAAGGTGCCTGTATATAAATTTCTGAAGGAACCCATTACAAGACTTTACGGTGAAGGATTTTATGATGCACTTGATCAGGTGGCAAAGGAATATTTCAATGATGATAAATAGTTGAACAAACAATAGCCTTATGTCAAATCCAGCTTCTGTTTTTAAAGAAAAGAGTTTTGTAAAAGCAGCGGACTTATCCCATCGCAAAACCATCAACCACAACATTGGAAAATACAATGCAGTTGTACCACTAGGAAAAAAACAATTTTCAGACATCAATTTTGCACGGGAAAAAGCCAAGCATGCCAAATGGAAAGCACTTGAAAGCCTGGATGATTATCTGGAAAAATTTGAAATCAATTTTCTCAGGAATGGGGGCAAAGTGATTTGGGCAGAGACAACGGAACAGGCCCGTGAAGCCATCCTCAGGATTTGCAAGGAAAAAAATTGCAAGACAGTTGTCAAGAGCAAGAGCATGGTTACTGAGGAAATTCACCTCAATGATTTTCTTGAAACCAATGGCATTGATAGTATAGAATCTGATTTGGGAGAATACATTCAGCAACTGGACAATGAGCCACCCTACCATATTGTTACCCCTGCCATGCACAAGAGCAAGGAAGATGTTGCCCGTGTTTTCCATGAACACCTGAATACACCACTTAACCTTACCCCAGAAGAGCTCACCCTTGTTGCAAGAGAAAAACTCAGGAAAAAATATGCCGAAGCAGAAATCGGCATTACAGGCGCCAACTTCATCATTCCAGAAACAGGCAGTATTGCAGTTACCGAGAATGAAGGCAATGCAAGGTTGAGCGCATCCTGGCCAAAGACACATATTGTCATCACCGGGATAGAAAAAGTAATTCCTTCTTTGCAGGATCTTGCTCTTTTCTGGCCACTGCTTTCTACTTATGGAACAGGCCAGCAAGTAACGGTATACAATTCCATCATCAGTGGCCCACGACAATCAAGAGAGATGGATGGTCCAGATGAAATGTATGTTATCCTGCTGGACAATGGAAGAACCAATATCCTCCAGGACCCGGTTTCAAGGGAAAGCCTTTATTGTATCCGTTGCGGAGCCTGCTTGAATGCTTGTCCTGTCTATAAGAATATTGGCGGTCATAGCTATGGAACAACTTACAGTGGGCCCATTGGCAGTGTCATTACGCCCAACCTCAAGGACCTCGGTGAGTGGAAACACTTGAGCCATGCATCTTCTCTTTGTGGAAATTGCACTGAAGTATGTGCAGTAAAGATCAACCTTCATGAACTCCTTTTGTACAACAGGAGAGAGGCAGTCCGTTCGGGCCAAGGAAATATGATGGAGCAGATTGCATGGGCAGCCTGGCAGCAGGGAATGTTGCACCGTAAAATGATGAATCTTGGCAACAGCAAGATCAAGAATTGGATGATCAATAAATTGTTCAAGGGTTGGACCGGACAGCGAGCAGACCTTGATTTTCCTGCCAAAACCTTCAATCAGCTTTGGAGGGAAAAGCAAGACAATGCTAAGCCTTTGGCTTCTTAAAACTATTGTTGACCAGATAAACTCCCCAAAGGGTAATCATGGTGCCACCAACAATAAAGGCAGTTAATTTTTCTTCCATCAACAGATTACCTAGGATAATGGCAACAATGGGGTTGATATAGGAATGCACTGCTACCAGTGCAGTGGGCAGACGTTTTAGTGCATATATGTAGGCGCCAAATGCAATCACAGAGCCAATCATTACCAGATACCCTAT
>CALPWM020000162.1 GCA_943327275.2 Chitinophaga pinensis | reverse complement strand
TTCATGCTATCGCTCAACATCACTCTTCTTTCCCTCCAGCTTTCAGGGCAAGCTGTCACCCCTTCATTGACCATTGAATCAGCGGCTGCAAAAGTGCTGATTCCCTATATCCAAAAAGAGGCAAAATGGGCAATCGAACAGCAGCCTGTTACCATTACGGCGGCCTCGTCAAGCAGAAGCAGTGGCGGAAAACACGATTTTTTTTCCGAGGGTGATTATTGGTGGCCCAACCCTAAAAGTGCAGACAGTCCTTATATACAGCGGGATGGCATGACCAATCCAGACAACTTCATCGACCACCGCAAGGCCATGATCCGGTTCAGCCGCATCATGGGCTCACTTGCATCAGCCTATCGTACAAGAAAAAAAGAACAATATGCAGAACAGGCGTTCAGGCATGCAAGGGCCTGGTTCATTGATACCGCAACATTGATGAATCCTCATCTGCTTTATGCACAGGCCATCAAGGGAAGGTTTACTGGCAGAGGCATCGGTATCATTGACATGATCCAGATGATGGAAGTGTCACAAGCCCTCATCGTTCTTGAAAAAAGCAAATCAGCCAAGCCTGCAGAATATGTTCAGTTCCGTGCATGGTTTGACAAGTACCTCAACTGGGTCACGCACCATAAATATGGGATTGATGAGATGAACGCACTCAACAACCATGGTACCTGCTGGACCATGCAAGTGGCTGCTTTTGCGAGGTTCACCAAAAACTACTCCCTGTTGGATCTTTGCAGACAGCGCTATACAACATTGCATTTGCCAGGTCAGATGGCCGCGGATGGCAGCTTCCCCAAGGAGCTGGCCAGAACAAAGCCTTATGGATATTCTCTGTTCAATCTTGATGCGATGGTCATGCTTTGTCAATTGTTGTCCGACAAACAAAACAACTTGTGGACATTTGCATTGGAAGACAAAAGGTCAATCCGTCAAGGCATCGCTTTTATGGATCCCTTTGTAGCTGACAAGCGCAAATGGACTTTGAAGCAGGATGTCATGTATTGGGAGAATTGGCCGGTAGCACAACCCTTTCTGATTTTTGGTGCCATTGCACTCAAAGATCAAGCCTTGTTCAGTACTTGGAAGTCCCTTGACCATGCTCCCACTGAAGATGAAGTGATCAGAAACCTGCCCGTACGCAATCCCTTGATTTGGTTCGATGAAAGCAAATTTTGATTGCTTGAAGGCTTTGTGACTTAAGTCATGTTTGGTCTTGATTTTGATTGATAATTTTGAGTCAAACATTGTCCACATGATGAAAGTAAAGACGATCCTCCAATCCAATTTCATGTATCTCATTGGTGCCTTCATCGGGGCCATCTTAGGTTTCCTTTATTGGAAATATGTAGGCTGCATTTCAGGCACTTGCAGCATCACTTCTAGTCCTGTTAACAGCAGCCTTTATTTCGCCTTGATGGGATCACTGCTATTCGGATCATTCAAAAAAGAAAAAAAGCATGTCAAATAATTCAACCTTTGGAGAAATCATTGGCGGCAACAAGCCGGTCTTGGTGGACTTTTTCGCAGAATGGTGTGGCCCCTGTAAAATGATGGCGCCCATCCTCAAAGAACTCAAGGACACAGTCGGAGATCACGCAATTGTTCTCAAAATCGATGTAGATAAAAATCCATCCATTGCACAACATTACCAGGTGCAGGGAGTGCCTACCCTGATCATCTTTCAGAATGGCTTTGTGAAATGGAGGCAGTCAGGAGTAGTTCCGGCAAGGCATTTGAAGGCTGAGCTCGAAAAATTAATCCTTACTTGACAGAAGGAAATGGTGAGGGTTTTCAAAATCCCTCTATATTCGCAGAAATCCCTTTCCATGCGGCAACCATATGCTATACTGTCTCTTTTCATTTTCTCTATGCTAATGTTTTGCTTTTGCGGGAATGCACAAGTTTCTCTTACCGCAACACCATACACACAAAACTTCAATACGCTGGCAAAGACTGGAACCGCTTCGACCCTGCCTTCGGGCTGGCTCTTGCTCGAAACAGGCACCAACGCCAATGCAACTTATACTGCCGGAACGGGTTCTTCCAATTCCGGGGATACCTATAGTTTTGGTATTGATGCAGCAGACGACAGGGCGCTGGGATCCGTACAATCAGGCAGCCTTGTTTCATCTTTTGGCGTCGCTTTCACCAATACCACCGGAGGTGCTATCACTTCGCTCAAGATTGCTTATCTAGGCGAACACTGGAGGCTGGGTGCAACTGCCAGAGCAGACCGGCTGGATTTCCAATACAGTACAGATGCCACCAGCTTGTCAACCGGCACATGGATCAATGCTGATCAATTGGACTTCACAGGGCCCATCACAACAGGAACTGTTGGGGCGCTTGATGGAACCGTAGCTGCCAATGCATCAGCCATTAATTTCACCATCACAGGTCTTAACATAGGAAATGGTGCAACTTTTTATCTCCGTTGGTCTGATTTCAATGCAACGGGTGCTGATGATGGATTGGGAATTGATGATTTCTCCCTCGAAGCCATCAGTGCAGGTTCCGACAATACAGCCCCTACGCTATCCTCTGTCAATCCTGCCAACAATGCGACCGGCATCAACACCAGCACAAGCCTTGTGCTCAACTTCTCCGAACCCATTGCCAAAGGAACCGGATTGGTATCCCTTAAAAAATTTACAGACAACAGCACAGTCTCCAGCTTTGATGTGTCAACTGCTGCGGTTTCTGTTGCTGGTTCCACTGCAACTATTGCAGTAAGTGGGCTTACCCTTTCTACAAAATATTATGTTGAGGTTCCCAATGGCGCATTTACTGATGTTGCTGGGAACAAGTTTGCAGGCTTTACTGGCAGCAGCACCTGGAGTTTTACCACTTCGGTTGCCCCTGAGTTTTCTTTTAATTTTAACAATTGCTCTGGTGGTCTTCCTTCGGGTTGGTCACAGACCAGTCTAAAGGGGGATAGTGTATGGGCTTGCAGCATATTTGGCAATGCCGCCACCAATGGTGTGCAGGTCAATGGATTTGTTTCAGGAACTGGTGCGGCTGACAACGAAGATTGGTTGATTTCTCCGGCACTGGACCTCAGCCTTTTTCAATTCCCGGTGCTCTCTTTTTTTGAAAGAACAAAATTTGCAGGGCCGCAGATACAGGTCCTTGTTGCCAGCAATCAGTCCTCCAGACCTGCGGCGGGTGCTGCTGCATGGACGCCTCTTGATGCAATCTTGCCTTTGCCAAACAGCGACAAGTGGACAGCTGTTGATGACATCAATCTTGCAACCTTCAAGTCTGGTTCAACCTATATCGCCTTCAAATACATTTCCTCGCCTTCGCTTGGTGCTGCAAGGGTTTCGTTGGATGATGTACAAATCAAGAACAGGACTTCTGCACCAGTGGCAAAAGTAGTTCTTGAAACACCAACCCTGGCCCAGTTTGACAACAGCGTTTCTGGAACAGCAACAGCATCCAAACCCATCCGCTTTCAGGTGATGAATGCCGCTTCAGATCTGGTTGTCACGGCTCCAACCCTTTTCCAGGTTTCCAAAGACAATATTGCTTTCTCCAACAGCATCAGCTTCACTGTTGCACAGTTGGCCGGTGGATCCAAGACCATTCATGTCAGGTACATGCCCACAACAGATAAGTCGGTTGCAACCGGAAGGATTGCCTTCAGTGCTACGGGTTCAACCACTGCTTATTATGATCTCTCAGGAAATACCTACGCAAAAAACACAACCCTTGATGTGGTGAATTGGAACATCCTTTGGTTTGGAAGTACTGCAGCAGGCCAGGGTCCAACCAATGATGACCTGGCACAGGCCAACATTAAACGCGTGATGGACAGCCTTGATGCAGATATCTATGCATTTTCTGAAGTAGTGGATATCAACCGTTTCAAGACACTGATTGAATCTTCTGCTGGTTATGGCTTCATCGTTTCTGACTACTGCTCCAATGCTCCCAATACTTCAAGTGGAAGCTACGCGCCAGGTCAAAAATTAGCATTTGCCTACAGGAAATCCATGATCACCAATATTAGTACAAGGGGTCTCTTGAAATCCAGCACTGCTGCCAATTCCAATTGGGCAAGCGGTCGTGTTCCTTTCTTGTTGCAGGCGGATGTGGTAAACGGAACGGCCACCAAAAAAATGAATTTCATCCTCGTGCATGGCAAGTCAGGAAGTACGGCATCTGATCACCTGAGAAGAAAAGATGGTGCCAAAGAGCTGAAAGACACATTGGACGCAAGTTTCAACGCCGCAAACGTATTTATCTTGGGTGATTACAACGATGACTTAGACTCAACCATCAGTGAGGGAGTCAGTCCTGCACTTTCTTCTTTTGATGATATTGTGAAAGATTCCACAGATGCTGACCGCTACAAAGCAGTAAGCATGATCCTGAGCAATACAGGACATAATTCCTTGATTGGCTACTCCGACTTTATTGATCATGTCATCATTTCCAATGAACTGGAAGCAGACTATATCAATGGATCAGTACGGTTGGTAAGGGAAGTGAATGATTGGATCGCCAATTACGCAACCACTACCGCAGATCATATGCCGGTCTTAAGCAGGTACTTGTTGCCCTCTTCTAGTACAACCTCAGTTACCAATTACAATCCCGATCAAATAGGATTGACCTTGGTTCAAAACCCTGTGAGAAACCGGGTGGAGGTGAAAATGAATCCAGCGGCAGGAAAACTGAAGTTTGATATCCTGTCCATTGCGGGTCAGTCAATTTTCAATGGCCAGCAGATGAACACCAAAGCAGGAGCCCAATCGCATGCCATTGACATGATGAATGCTTCAGATGGCATCTATTTGCTTCGTGTAACCAACAATGAAAAAACGTATTTCAAGAAGTTTGTAAAGCAGCATTGATCTAAAACTTCGGACACTTTACGGTGAATGCACCCTCTTCCATATTGAAAATCCAGTTGAGGGAAATTTCTGCGCTTTGGTACATGGCAGAAGCGGCTTTACGGTTTGAATAATTGATGTCGTATGAGAAGCCTGCCCTGAGGCTGTTCCATTCTATGCCCAGATAAGGAATGATCGCATCGTTGTTCCTGATCCATGCCCCGGCATAGAGTTCTGTATAGGTTTTTTGTTTGTCAACCAAAAGCTGGCTGATGGCCCCTCCCAGCACAATTTCCTTGTAATTGAACTGCTGTTGGTACTGAAAACTGGCATGAACCGTGGTTGCA
>CALPWM020000161.1 GCA_943327275.2 Chitinophaga pinensis | reverse complement strand
CTTTTGTCAGAAATGAATCCATGATTTTTTACGTAGTATTGTAAAACCATGACAAGGATACCTTTTGATGAAATGAAGGCCACCATCAAGATGGCTTTTACCCTGGCAGGAATGCCGGAAGACAAGGCAGACATTTGCGCACAAACCCATGCCGAATCCAGTATGGACGGCATTTATTCTCATGGCCTGAACCGGGTTGAACGTTTTGTTGATTTTATCGGCAAGGGCTGGGTAGATGTACATGCAGCTCCAAGTCTTGAACTAAACCTTGGTGCAATGGAGGTTTACAATGGCAATCTTGGCCCCGGCATCACCAATGCCATTTTTGCGATGGACAGGGCGACCGCCATAGCTGCAAAGAATGGTCTGGGTTTGGTCAGCCTCAACAATACCACCCATTGGATGCGTGGCGGTGCTTACGGATGGCAGGCCGCAGAAAAAGGGTTTATCGGCATATGCTGGACCAATACAGAGTCCTGTATGCCTCCTTGGGGTGCTACTTCCTCAGGTATTGGCAACAACCCTTTTATCATGGCTGTTCCCAGAAAAGAAGGCCATCTGGTGTTGGACATGGCCATGTCTCAATATTCCTACGGTAAACTTGAGGTGACAAGGCTTGCCAACAAGAAACTGCCTTACCCTGGAGGGTTTGATCAGGAAGGAAATCTTACCGATGACCCGGCAGCCATTGAACAAACACGAAGGATTTTGCCCATGGGATACTGGAAGGGCTCAGGGTTTGCCATCATGCTGGATGTGATTTCCAGCCTTCTCTCTGGTGGACTGACTACCGCAGGCATAGACAAAAAAGGTTTCGGAAGTTGTGGCAGTTGTTGTCAGGTTTTCATCGCCATCGATCCCTTAAAGATCAATACACAAGAAATGATTGACGAGGCAATCAACGCTACAATCAACCAGCTGCGTTCAACTGTTCCTGCAACTGAAGACGGAGGTATTTTGTATCCCGGCGAAAGATCCCTCAGCACAAGAATAGAAAACATGGCCCTGGGTATTCCCGTAGACGATGGGGTCTGGAACAAGGTGAAAGCATTGGCCGGGTTGATTTGCTGAATGGCAAGGGTGATCAATATCACCTTTTGCGCCAACATACAACCCTACCTTCGTCAAAATCTATGCAATGTCAACACACCATCAAATCATTGTTATCGGCGGAGGCAATGCCGGCATCTCTGTTGCTGCTCAATTGTTGAACAAAAACAAATCGCTTGATATTGCGATTGTTGAACCCTCTGACAATCATTATTATCAACCAGCCTGGTCGCTGGTTGGCGCAGGAATTTTCAACAAGGCCAAAACGGTTCGGAAAGAATCCTCCGTCATTCCCAAAGGCGCAACCTGGATAAAGGATGCCGTAAGTTCATTTTTACCAGAGACCAATACACTCAAACTGGCGTCAGGCAACCAGCTGCAGTATGATTACCTGATTGTAGCACCGGGCATTCAATTGAATTGGGGTGAAGTGAAGGGATTGAAAGAGAACCTTGGCAAAAATGGCGTTTGCTCCAATTATGATTTCAGGTACGCAGATTATACATGGGAATGCATCCAACATACCAAATCAGGGAAAGCCATTTTCACCAACCCGCATACGCCGGTAAAATGTGGTGGCGCGCCCCAAAAAATCATGTACCTGGCCACAGATTATTTTGCCAAACAAGGGATTGCTGACAAGATTCAGACAGAAATGTGGAGTGGTGGAAGCAGGGTTTTTGGTGTTCCCAAATATGAAGAGGTATTGAAAAAAATCATCGAAAAAAGAAAGATCAAGTTCAGCTTTTTTCAAAAATTGGTTGAGATTGATGGTGAAAACAAAAAAGCAAAATTCGTTGGGATTGGAACTGCCAATGAAGGAGTGGAAACCTGGGTTGATTTTGAAATGATCCATGTTACACCTCCCCAGTCTGCTCCTGATTTTGTAAAAACAAGCCCGATTGCCAATGGCGCCGGATGGGTGGATGTAGATAAATACAGTTTGCAACACGTAAAGTATCCCAATATTTTCTCTCTTGGCGATGCCTCTTCTCTACCCACCAGCAGGACTGGCGCAGCTGTGAGAAAACAAGCTCCTGTGCTTGTGAAGAATCTTTTTTCTCTCATGCAGGGAAAACCGCTGGAGGCCAAATATGATGGATATACCAGCTGCCCTGTGGTAACAGGATACGGCAAACTCGTGCTGGCAGAATTTGACTACAACAACCAGCCCACGGAAACCTTCCCCTTCAACCAGGCCAAAGAAAGATGGAGCATGTTCATGCTCAAGCGCTACATCCTACCATGGCTTTACTGGAACAAGATTCTTCCAGGAAAGATGTAAGTTTACATCTTAACCCAAACCTGATTTTCATGAGGTCAATTTTTTCAACGCTCCTGCTATTGGCATGTTCGTTTGCATCCGTATCCCAATCGCGCATCAACATCATCCCCAAGCCTGAAAAACTGCAGGAAATGGATGGAAACTTCCCCCTCAACAACAACAAAATCCTTGTCAGCAAAGAGTTTCGTGAAGTGGGACTGCTGCTCGCGGACCTCATGCAGTGGAAACAAAACAGGGTGATTGTGCTTCAAAAAGGAAGCGTACCCCCTGCAGGATCGATTGTCATCGAAAAAACAAAGGGCAACAAAAACGACAGTGCCGCCTATACCCTTGATATAAAGAAAAAAGGAATCCGCATCGCAGCATCGGGCTATGCCGGGGCCATCAATGCCCTGCAAAGCCTGGCACAAATCATCCTTACCCAAGAGACCAAAACGTCGATCCCCTGTGCATTGATTGAAGACAAGCCAAGGTTTGGTTACCGTGGCCTGATGCTCGATGTGTCAAGGCATTTCTTTCCTCCCAGCTTCATCAAAAAAATGATTGACCTGATCGGTCTTTACAAGATCAATGCCCTCCACATGCACCTTACCGATGCGGCAGGCTGGAGGATAGAGGTGAAGAAATATCCGGAACTCACTTCGCAGGCTGCATGGAGAACCAGTTATGGCTGGAAGAAATGGTGGAACAGTGATAGGGATTACGCGAAAGAAGGAGAAGCCAGTGCCTACGGAGGATATTACACACAAGCGAATGCCAAAGACCTGGTTGCCTATGCCCAAAAAAGAGGCATCACCATCATCCCTGAAATTGAAATGCCCGGCCACTCCGAAGAGGTCATTGCCGCATACCCACAGCTCGGTTGTGTTGGGGCCAAAAAAGGCCAGGGTGAGTTTTGTTTGGGCAACGACTCCACCTTTATTTTCATGCAGGATGTGATCACTGAAATGATGGCCATCTTCCCTTCCACCTATATCCATATCGGTGGCGACGAAGCAGGAAAGGCAAACTGGAAAACCTGCAGCAAATGCCAGCAAAGGATCAAAGACAACAACCTGAAAGATGAATTTGAATTGCAGAGTTATGCCATCAGAAGAATGGAGAAATTCATTTCTTCCAAAGGCCGTCAATTGTTGGGCTGGGATGAGATTCTGGAAGGTGGATTGGCACCGGGTGCCAGGGTGATGAGCTGGAGAGGAGAGAAAGGGGGCATTGAAGCCGCAAGGATGGGACATGATGTGATCATGACACCGGGTGGCACCTGTTATTTTGACAAGTACCAGCAGGATCCCACAACGGAACCGGAGGCTATTGGGGGCTTTCTTCCCCTTCAAAAAGTGTACGAATATGAACCCATGCCCAAAGAGCTGGAGGCAGACAAACAACAGTTCGTAAAAGGCGCGCAGGCAAACCTTTGGACCGAATATGTGCCCACCATGGAGCATGCGGAATACATGGTCTTTCCAAGGATCATTGCCCTGAGCGAGGCGGTATGGTCTGAAAGAAAAAACATGGAATGGGGCGATTTTCAATACAGGCTTTCACAGCACTATAAAATGTTGCAACGCCTCAATGTGAACTACTGTCGTCCTTCTGACAGGGTAGAAATCAGCCCAGTCATCGATGCGCCAAAAGGAACCACCACCATCAGCTTCAGCTCAGAACAATTCAAACCAGAAATTAGGTATACCATAGATGGCAGCTTGCCAACCAGCAACTCAACCCTTTACACAGGACCATTCTCCATCACCGGATCAGCACTGATCAAGACTGCTATCTTCAGAAAAGGAAGGATGAACCAACGCCCAGACACCATCGACATCAACCTCCACAAGGCGATTGGAAAAACAATCGTCTACAACAAAAAATACAGCAGCAGCTATGTGGCACAAAAAGAAGCAACCCTGATCAACGGATACAGAGGGTCGCTGACCTATCAGGATGGACAATGGCAGGGATTCCTGAACGATATGGATGTTACCATTGATTTGGGGAAGGAAGAGGCCTTGAGCAGGCTTCGTTCCACCTTCATGCAGATCATCGGCCCCGGTGTTTACATGCCGCACTTCATTGAAGTAAGCCTGAGTGCGGATGGTACCAACTTTACACCCGCAGGAAAGACCCTGAATGATGTTTCTCCAACAGATTCCAAACTCAGCTTCAAGACCTTTGAGGTGGACCTCAAAGGCAAGCAGGCAAGGTATGTTCGATTTGTGGCCAAGCTGCAAAGAGGCTTCCTTTTTGCAGACGAAATCATCATCGACTAAAACTCTTTCTCGGCCATTTCACTTTGCGGCAAACTGATCTTCCGGTTCTTTTTGGACTCCACGGTTAGAATTTTCTTGTTAGGATCTGGAAGGGGTTTACTTTGTTTTTGTGCATTTAAGTTTAAGCTTAAAAAAAGCGTAAATATGATGAAGATAATTTTATTGATATTATTTTAGTTTATTTTTTCTTTTTGCTTGCTCTTCTTTAATTAAAGGCAACATTAACATATCGTACATTTCTTTCATCATATCCGCAACTAAAGAATCTGATTTTTTTGGTGTTCCAGCATTATAAGGTGGCTTAGGATCATATTCTAAATCAAGCATAACACTTTCGGTATATTTTCTTCCGAGCAAATCATCAATGATAGCTAATGACATATCAATGCCAGCACTTACACCAGCAGATGTCCAATATTTGCCATCTTGAATCCAACGACCTTCTTTAAACTTTGCGCCGTACATTGTCAAAACCTCTTCGGCTCTATACCAATTTGTAGTTGCATTTTTGTCTTTAAGTAAACCAGCTGCACCTAATATCCAAGCACCTGTACAAACACTTGATGTGTACTTTGTTGTTTTATCTACTTTTTTAATCCAAT
>CALPWM020000160.1 GCA_943327275.2 Chitinophaga pinensis | reverse complement strand
GACCTTCCTAAAAAGGACAAGATATATACAGACCTTCGGTTCTTTGAATCGAATTTCAGGGGCATCATGCCTTTGGAAATCCTTGTGGATACCAAAAAGAAGAATGGCATTGCCGGCTCCAGGGCACTTTCTGTCTATGACAAGGTTTCTTCCTTCAGTGCCTATATTGCTTCTTACCCTGAAATGGCCCGTCCACTTTCACTGGCAGAAGGATTAAAATTTGCAAGGCAAGGATTCTATGACGGGGACAGCAACAATTATTCTATGCCCAATGCCTTTGATGGTGCATTCATGGCGGATTACCTGAAGCCCAGCAAAGAAAATTCCCAGGCAAAAGGCTCATTGGAAAAATTGATGTCATCCTTCATTGACAGCAACAAGCAAGTAACCCGCATCAGTGTAAACATGGCTGATGTCGGCAGCATGCGCATGCCAATCCTGATAGACAGCCTTGAGGCACATGTTCCGGACTATTTTGACACCAGCAAAGTTTCAGTTCAATTAACCGGATCGAGCATAACTTTTCTTGAAGGCAGCCGGTTTATCATCAAGGGTTTGAAAGAAAGCATTTTCTGGGCCTTTCTTTTTATTTCACTTTGCATGCTTTACCTGTTCAGGTCATTCAGGATCCTGATCTGCTCCTTGATTCCGAACCTTATTCCATTGGTAATGACAGCCGGTTTGATGGGATGGATGGGCATTGCCATCAAACCCTCTACCGTTTTGGTTTTCAGTGTTGCACTGGGCATTGCCATAGACATCACCATACGTTTCTTGGTCAATTACAAACAGGAGCTGCCGCATTTTAATGGGAAGGTGCATGAGACTGTTGTACAAACCATCAGGGAGACGGGCATCAGCATTGTGTATACCTCATTGGTATTGATTGCAGGGTTCATCATTTTCGTGTTCAGTGGATTTGGCAGCACACAGGCATTGGGATGGCTTACCTCCTTTACACTGCTGGTGGCTACCCTGACCAACCTTATTCTTCTGCCTGTGCTGCTCTTGTTGGCAGCAAAGAAAAAAGTTGAACCCCTTACAACTGAATAAAGATTACTTTAAAATCTCAGCAAGCTTTGTCATGAGATGTTCTCCCCTTAGCCCTTTTGCAATGATCTTTCCCTGAGGATCAAGCAAAACATTGAATGGAATTCCTTCAATCTGGTACAAGGGAACCACTGAACTCTGCCATTGCTTTAAGTCGCTGATATGTGTCCATGTCAGTCCATCTTCTTTGATGGCTTCCACCCATGCATCCTTTTCCTTGTCCAACGAAACCCCCAGCACAGTAAAATTCTTGTCTTTGAATTGCTGGTATGCTGCCACTACATTGGGGTTTTCCATGCGGCATGGCTTGCACCAGCTCGCCCAAAAGTCAACCAACACATATTTGCCTCGCAATGATGCCAAAGAAATGGTTTTCCCATTCACGTCAGGCATTTCAAACAATGGGGCTTCTTTCCCAACAAGATCCTCTGTTTGCTTGGGTTCCATTTGGTTGTTGACATCAGCTGCCAATTTTGCTATTTTCTTTGACTTGGGAAAACGCTTTGCAATAGCATTGAGCGCAGGCTTGACCTGATCAGGTGATACCAGATTTCGTGACATGCCCAATGCGTAAATGGCAACGGCCGGGGTTTGTGTCGTGTCTGCATAATTGAGTAGAAAAGAACCCGCCGTAGTGATTTTTTCACGAAAACCTGTTTCAAGGACTACCCTGCTGCTGTCCATCATATCACCTTTCGCTACAATGACATTGCGGATCGAATCAATTTCCTGAAGGCGTGTATTGAAACCCGCAAGGAGGATCCTGAAAGAATTGCTTCCTTCAGAATTGGTTGAGAAGAGGTCGGGGCTTTTGAGGTCTGCTGTTACATTGATGGATGACTTGTCTGGTATCACCAAAAAATAAGCCTGTGTTTTTTCAAACCTCACCCTGTACAATGCCTCAGGATCAACTGCTCCACCCTTCAGTGCAAAAACAGCTTTACCCATTTCAGCCACAGCAGTATCCATGGTTATGGGTTCTCCTTCCAGCTCAATCAGGTCCAGGTATACAGCCTGTTTTTCTGTATTGCTTTGTACCGTGAAATTGAAGCTGACATTTTTTTCAGTCTGCTTGCAGGATGCAGCAGCAAGGAAAACCAGCAATGTACTTGCCCTCAAGATTTTTTTCATGCTATTGTTTTTTATTTAAATGTGCAGTGAGAAGATCTGTAGTTGTTTTGGGATCTGCTTTCCCCTTTGATATCTTTTTAACTTCACCTACAAACAAACCAATCAATCCTTTTTTACCTTTTCTGTATTCCTCTACCTTATCCGGCATGGCATCCAATACCTGCTGGACCCAAGCGCCAATTTCATCATCTCCTGCATCCTGTAGCAAATTCATGGCAGCTGCCAGCTTCAAAGGATTGGCATTGCTGTCTTCGAGCATGATGGGCAAAAGTTTTTGGGCGGCTACGGAGAACCCAAGTTTTCCATCTGTAACCAAGCCAAGCAAATCATGCCAGTTTTCTAAACTGATGGCAACATCATTCCAAGATCCGTTAACAAGATGAAGATGCGCACGGAGTGGGCCTATCAGAAAATTGGCCAGGTTTTTTTTATGGGGAGTTGAAACAGCAATTTTTTCAAAAAGATCACTCAGTTCCTTGTCTTCTGTCAATTGTTCTGCATCATACTGAGAGAGGCCATACTCCTCGACATATTGGCCCGCCCTTTCATCAGGAAGAGAAGGAAGAGCATTCCTTATACTATCAATAAATGCATCAGTGAATTCAAATGGAGCAAGGTCTGGCTCAGGAAAGTAACGATAATCATCTGCATCCTCTTTTGTTCTGATGGAGAATGTGACGCCCCTGTCTGCATCGTAGCTCCGGGTTTCCTGCACAATGATCTCACCCTTTTCACACATGGCAGACAAACGGTTGATTTCGATGTCAATCGCATGTCGCAGATGCTTGATCGAGTTGAGGTTTTTCACTTCTACGCGGGTTCCCAAAACCTTACTACCCCTTGGCCTGACTGAAATATTGGCGTCACAACGCAGGCTGCCCTCTTCCATGTTTCCATCACAAACTCCTATCCACCTTACCATCTTTCTGATCTGCGTCAGGTAGGCAGAAGCCTCTTCAGCGCTGTGCAATACCGGCTCTGTAACAATTTCGATCAAGGGAACACCTGCACGGTTGTAATCCAGCAATGTAAGGCCATCATGCTGATCATGAATGCTTTTACCCGCATCTTCCTCCATGTGTATTCTCGTGAGTTGAATATCACGACGACCTGTTGACGTATGGATGCTCACAAATCCACCACTGCAAATGGGTGTGGTATGCTGTGAGATTTGGTAACCTTTTGGAAGGTCAGGATAAAAATAATTTTTCCTTGCGAAGTAATTGCTTTTCTCAATGTTGCAATGACAGACCAAGCCCATGCTGATGGCATGCTCAATGGCAGCCTTATTCATCCTGGGCAGTGTGCCAGGATGGCCAAGTGTAATGGGGCTGACATGGGTATTGGGACCTGCGCCAAAAGCAGCAGCATCCCCTGCAAACAATTTGCTTTTTGTTTGCAATTGTGCATGCACTTCAAGCCCAATTACTGCTTCATATTTTGTTGTCAAGTCTTCCGACATTGCCATTGTTGATTTCGAATGAAAAAAAGATAACAGAGCATTGCATCAAACCAGTGCATTTTTGATGGCAGCAATCGCAGCTTCTAATCCACTCACCTCCTGCCCTCCTGCTGAAGCCAGGGATTTTTGTCCTCCACCACCACCTTTGATATGTCCAGCAACATGGGTTTTGATAAGCGCCACTGCATCCAGGCCTTTTTCAGTTACCAGGTTGTCTGAAAGCCCCACTGCAACAGCAGGCTTACCGCCAACATTGGCAGCAAGTACTACAATGGTGTAGGAATAGATCGTCCTGAGGTCATTGCATAATTTCTTCAGGGAATCAGAAGAAGAAGCTTCTGTAATCACTCCGATAAAATTGATACCATTGACAACTTCTGCTTTCTTCACCAGGTCTGTCTTCAAATACCCCAGCAACCTGTTCTCAGTCTGTTCCAACTGTTTTTTGAGCGTAGACAATTCCTCCAGGTGTTGTTCAATAGAACGCACCAACTCGCGGGGATTCTTCAGCAATGTGCTGACTTGTTTTAACAAATGTTGCTCTTCCAGGTGCTTCTGGTCTGCTGCATAACCACAAACAGCTTCTATGCGGCGAACGCCAGCAGCCACACCCGACTCTGATACAATCATGCATTGCCCCAATGCTCCTGTGTGAGAAACGTGCGTACCCCCACAGAGTTCAATCGAGTATGCAGGGTCAATGGTCACTACCCTGACCTTGTCGCCATATTTTTCTCCGAAAAGGGCCATAGCGCCCAATTGCATGGCTTCTTCCTTGTCCATTTCCCTGATGATGACTGGAATATTTTCACGGATTTTTGCATTGACCATCGCAGTCACAGCAGCCAATTCTTCGTCAGTCATTTTGGCAAAATGCGAAAAATCAAAACGCATTCCATCACTGGATACAAGAGATCCTTTTTGTGCGACGTGCGTCCCCAATACAGTGCGCAATGCTGCATGCAAGAGATGGGTAAGGGTATGGTGGTTGGTGATTTCCTTTCTCCTATCTGAATTGACTGCGGCAAAAACAGCAGGAACAACAGTTTCGGGCAATGCCGAAATTGTATGTACAATCAGGTCGTTTTCTTTTTTGGTATTGAGTACCTCAATCACGTGGTCACCCATGGTAATGGTACCTGTATCCCCTACCTGACCACCACTCTCTGCATAGAAAGGGGTCTGCTCCAATACTACCTGAAAACTGGTTTGCCCTTTTGCCGTTACTTTCCTGTAACGCAGCAACTTGGTACTGCAGGACAATTCATCATAGCCGACAAATGCTTTTCCAGCATTGTCTGATTGGGAAACATCAACCCAATCTTCAACATCTGACGCAGTTGCAGCACGGCTCCTGTTTTTTTGGACCTGCATTTCACGCTCAAATCCTTCTTCGTCTACCAAAACTTTCTGCTCCAATGCAATCAATCGGGTGAGGTCTATGGGAAAGCCATAGGTATCATACAATTCAAATGCCGCTGTTCCATCAATGGTTCCGGATTGCTTTGCCAGTTCAAGGATATCATCAATCTTTTTCAATCCCTTGCCCAATGTGCGCAAGAATGTTTCCTCTTCTTCTTTCACCACTTT
>CALPWM020000159.1 GCA_943327275.2 Chitinophaga pinensis | reverse complement strand
GAGAGGTTGAAAAGGCCTTCGGCCTGTTGAAGGGGTTGAGGGAGGTTGAGAGAGGTTGAAGGGGTTGAAAAGGCCTTCGGCCTGTTGAAGGGGTTAAAGGGGGAAAGTCATTGGTTTCCATGACAAAAATCATCTTTCTGCCCAACCGATAAACTAACTTTAATGATTGCAAAAATCCCTTCAACCCCTTCAACCCCTTCAACCCCTTCAACCTCCCTAAACCATATGCCTTCCCCAGAAAACCTCAACGACTTCTACCAGGAAAACAGGAAACTGCTGACGGAATACTTTGAAACGAGGCTGCAGTTGCTGAAACTGACTTCGGTCAGGAGTCTTTCCAGGACCCTGAGCATGCTGATCTTGATTGCATTGATCAGTTTCATGGTGCTCTTCTTTCTGCTCTTCCTGGTTATTTCTTTCTCTTGGTTCATGGCCAATACGCTGGGAAGTGCCACATTGGGATTCCTTTGTGGGGGCGGCGTTTTTCTGTTGATCATCTTGCTTTCTGTCCTTTTCAGAAAACCATTATTTCTTAACCCCCTCATCCGCCTGTTCATTCATACATCAACAAAGGAGGAAGAGGATGAAGACTACTAACATGAGCAAACCCATTCGCAGTATTCAGGAGCTGAACAGGTCTATCAGGGAGTTGCGCGAGAAGCAAATAGCCCTGGAGGGCAAGATGGACGAAAGCATGATGAACCTGAAAGGAAATTATTTCAACATGACCCTCAACTCCGTATTTGGTGAAAAGAAAGCACGTACCCATTTCTGGGCAAGTATTCTCTCTCGTTTCATGGAAAGTGAGAAAGTGCAACAGGGCATTGGAAACCTGGTAGAAAAATTGGTTGAAAAGCTTGGGAACTTAATGCGAAAATGAGTGTTTGATATTTTACTAATTTTGCATCATGTTGAGATATCTCCTCCTTGCCTTCACCATCTATTTTGCCTACCGGTTTATTGTAAATTTTCTCATTCCTGTGGTGAAAACAACCAGGCAAGTGAAAAAACAGTTTGATAGCGTAAGGGAACAACAAGCATACCATCAACAGGCGCAACAACCCCATCAACACCAGCAGGCCAAACCTTCCCCAGTCCAAAAAAACAGCAAGGCTAGCGACAATGATTACCTGGAGTTTGAGGAAATCAAATAATGAGCGTATCCTAAGACAATCAATAGGGGCTTAAAACCACTCCAAACTATTCTTACGATAAACAAAACGGGGTTCCAATGGAACCCCGTTTTCTATAATGTCTCCCGAAAATCAATATCCAGGATTTTGCTTCAACTTTGGATTGGTATTGATGGCCCCTTGTGGAATGGGGAAGATACGCCTGCTCGGGGTAGCGTCTGTCTTAAAGCCCCACCTGTCTTCATATTTTCCAAAACGAATGGCATCGTTCCTTCTCCATGTTTCCCAAGCCAGTTCCCTTGCACGTTCGGCATAGATATTATCAAGGGTAACCGCTGTCCATGCAGCTGAAGTAGTCCTGTTGGCCCTGAGTGAATTGACCAGTGTCAATGCGGTTTGACCACCTGTGGCAGTTCCACCCCGGAGAATGGCCTCAGCCTTCATCAGCACCACGTCTGAATAGCGGAAAATAGGCACATCATTGTTTTGGTTGCGGCTGGTAGGATTGGTGAAATCTGGGAAAAACTTGATATTCCTGGTTCCCATGTTCCAGGCAATTTCATCGTTCCCACAATCAAAAGTGGCGGGATTTTGTCTCAAAGATGGGCCAGCGGACAGTTCGAGCTGGTATGTCAAAGATGCACCACCATCTGCAGCTGAATAAAATTGATCATATCCTTTCTTTGTAGTGCGCACCAGGATAGGGCTTCCATCTGCCCAAAACTGTCTTCCGCTCAACCATTGTTGATTGCGGATATCATTCGGATCATTGAAGTTGGCAAAGAATTCTGGCCAAGTCATCCTTGGACCGCTGGGCTTGTTGTGTACCAGGCCACCTCCAGTTGTTTGATTGATGATTGGATTCAGATTGGTACCAGGTGTTGAGCCTGAATACAAATACCGAATTCCCAGGTTCCTGTTCAGGTCATAGCGCGCATGGAACTGGTAACCATTGGAAGTAGATGCATCGTAAGGAATGGCAAAAATGATTTCCTTGTTGGCTGGGCCATTTTGCGGATAGAACATTCTCAGGTATGAGGCACGTGGCTCAAAGGCATAAAGGCTTCCTCCACCTGCTGTGAGAACGGCATCGCAAGCAGCAATGGCTTCGTTCCACCTGGGAGATCCTGTATAGACAACAGCATTGAGATACAACTTGGCCAACAGTGTTTGGGCAACATACTGGTTGGGCTTGCCATACATCACAGCACCGCTGACAGTACTCAAATTGGGAATTGAAGCCTTCAATTCAGCTTCTATAAATGAAAAAACAACGGCTCTCTCGGAGTTGGTCTTCAATTCTTTTGAACCATACACCGTGTCAATCGGAACATTGCCGAACAGGTCCATCATACCCCAATACGCAAATGCACGCATGGTTCTCATCTCTGCAATACTCTGCCTCTTTGCCTGCCCTTCAGGAGCATCACGAAGGATAAAGAGGATCTGATTGCTGATACCGATCATGTTGGAAAAATAGTTCCAGTTGCCATTCAACAACGGGTTGTCTTTGTTATAGGTATGGTAGTGCAATTCCATGAAGCGACCACCATCAAACCAGTTACCACCATAGGCAGGCTGAACAGATTCGTCTGTAGTATGGCTTTGAACCTGCCAGTAACCTATTGAAAAATCTGAACGCAACTGGGTGTAAATGGGTCCCATAACAGCATTGAACTGCGATTGAGAAGTTGGGAAAACCTCAGGCGTGAGCGCAGAAACAACTGGAACGTCCAGTTTGTGACAAGAGCTCAGTACCACAATTGTGGTCAACAGGCCCATTGTAATTTGCATTAATCTTTTCATCTTGATTGATTTATTGATTTATTTTATCAGTTGTGAATGTTAGAATGATACATTCAGACCGAACATCAGGACCCTTGTCTTTGGATAGAAATTATTGTTGTCTACGCCAGGCGCAACTCCACCCTGGTTGATTTCAGGATCAATGCCAGTATATTTTGTAAACGTTAGGAGGTTATCGCCTGTAACATATACCCTGACTGATTTGATTCCTTTGATTTTGCTGTCAATATTATATCCCAAAGTTGCGTTGTCTAAACGAACATAATTTCCGCTTTCCACATAACGGGTAGAGAAAAAGCTGTTACGGGCATCTCCCACTTTGTCTTCAGCCGTAACCAAGGCTGACAGATTACTAACAGTGGCATTGGGGGTATAAGAAAGGTTTCCGCGGGTTGCATTGAAAATCTTTGCACCAAAAACACCCCTGAAGAAGAAGTTGAGGTCAAACTTCTTGTACTTGAAGTTGTTGTTCAAGCCTGCAAGAATTTTGGGTTGTGCATTTCCAATGTAGAAATAATCAGTTCCGTTGAGCGGAGCAGTGGTAATGGTACCATCTTTCTTCCTGAACTGGGAAAGTCCTGCAGTGTTCTTTCCTTCATAGATGAAGGAGAAGAATTGTCCCAAAGGCTTGCCGGTTTTCAAGATCTGAAGCGATGCACCAGTTTGCCCTGCTCCCCTTGGGCCAACATAAAGAATTGAATCACCGGTAGAATATGGGTTGGTGAGGCTTGTGATTTCGTTCCTGTTGTTCGCAAGGTTCAATGTGGTTGACCAGCTGAAATTCTTGGTTTGAACAATTGTTGAATTCAACATCAATTCCACCCCTCTGTTGCTGATGGAACCACCATTAGCCCAGATGCGTCCTCCAGGGACCAATGCGGGGCTAACGGCATATTGAAACAACATATCATTGGTCAACTTCTCGTATACATCGATAGAACCACTCAGGATTCCTTTGAAAATAGAGAAATCAAGACCAAGGTTTGAAGTAGATGTTTTTTCCCAACGGAGATCCGGATTTGCTCCCTGCAATGGGCCATACGCATTATCCAAAATACCATTGTTGTAATACGTTCCTGTAATACCGTAGACCAGTTTCGAGTTGAATGGTCCTATACCCTCAGAGTTTCCGGTGACTCCATAACTCGCACGGAGCTTCAGGTCACTGAATATATTCTGGGTTTCCATGAACTTCTCGTTGGTGATTCTCCAGGCTGCACCCACTGAAGGAAAATAACCCCATTGGTAGTTTGCACCAAACACAGATGAACCATCGCGTCTGATAGAACCTTGCAACAGATACTTGTCACCAAAATTATAATTCACACGGGCAAAATCAGATATCAGCCTTTTCTCACCAACTCCTCCTGCCAATCTGATCCTGTAGTTTGAAATAGCATAAGGGTTACCCAAAGAGAGATTGTTGTATCCGGTAAAATCAGTGATAAAGTTGGTACTGGATGATTGAATCCCATCTCCTGAAGTTGTATTAAGCCATGAAAAACCAAGGACAGCATTGAGGCTGTGATCCCCGATTTTTTTATTCCATCCAAGATAGGTTTCAAGGTTGTTTTGCTTATCTGTGTAAGAACTTTTAAATGCAGAACCATTGACACCAAACAAACTGCTTGCAATCAGGGTTGCACCTGAGAACCCTGGATCAGGATTGCTGTAGAACTGGGCAGGTGAATACTGGCCATAATAGCTGTTGTAAAAAGCTGATCCCGTATTGGTGGTGCTTTGATGAGAAACAAGCAAATTGTAGGTCAGGTCAAAGGGCAATTTAACCTCAGTGGTCAAACTTGCAACCAGGTTATTGGTGATGTTATCATCCTTGGCATTTTCAATAAGCCCCAATGGATTAAAATACCCCGGGATATTGAAGTTCTCGAACCAAGATCCGTTTGTATTGTACACCGGAGATACGGGAAGATGGCTTGATACCTGCTCCAGAACAGTATTCTGCAAAGGAACAAGTGTAGCATTTGTATTGGAGTTTGTTACGTTCAAATTGAACTTGATCTTGTCATTGAGTGCCATTTGCTCAATGTTCAACCTGGCAATCATCCGCTCCTGGTTGCTGCTGATCATGATACCCTCACGGTTCACATAATTGATGCTGGCAGAATATGACCCATGATCTCCACCACCACTGAATGAGAGGTTGTGGTTGTGAGACAATGCACTTGGTCTTTGTACAGCGGATTGCCAATCAGTATAGGCACCAAGGTCATCAAGCGGATTATAAGAAAGCCCTTGAGATTTAACATAATCCCTGTGCTGTTGTGCATTCATCAGGTTGAGTTTGCTGCTGACTTT
>CALPWM020000158.1 GCA_943327275.2 Chitinophaga pinensis | reverse complement strand
GGTTCATGGCTTCCTGCAACCAGCCGCGATTTGGGGATAGATCTTCTCCTTCAAGCAGGCAAGGGATACAGCATGACGTTTGATGCAGTAGAAAAAAATCTTCATTATCCTGCAATCCTTGTCGACGACAGGGTTGCGATGACTCCGATGGGTGCCGATCTCAGGATGGGAGGAACCATGGAAATCAGTGGTATTGGTTCCCCTATGCTGATGAAAAGGGTTCAGGCAATTTTCAAGGCTGCAAAAAATTACTACCCTGATCTGCCTGTAACGTTTCCGTCCCAAGACAAGATCTGGCATGGACTCAGGCCCTTGAGCCCGGATGGGCTTCCCTACATTGGAAGACATTCAAAATACGACAACATGGTCATGGCAGGTGGCCATGCCATGCTGGGCCTCTCTCTTGCCGCGGCAACAGGGAAATTGGTGGAGGAGATTGTTGGCGGATTTGAAACCAGTATTGACATCAATGCATTCAATGTAGAGCGATAAAAAAATAAATCAAGCGTATGAAAAAATCAATGTTGTTGTTTTCAATTGTCATTTCCATTGCTTCCGGTGCAATGTCACAGAGCCTCAACAAAATATGGGCAACCGATACCACTTTGAAAGTTCCTGAGTCTGTGTTACTGGACAGCAAGAACCAACGTTTATATGTTACCAATATTGATGGCAAGGGTCCTTGGGACAAAGACGGAAAGGGATCCATTTCACTGTTGACTCTTTCAGGGAAAATACTCAATCCAGATTGGATCAAAGGGCTGCATGCCCCCAAAGGAATGACCATGTTCAGTGATTTTTTGGTTGTAGCTGATGTTGATTCTGTTGTCATCATTGAGGTTACCAAAGCGCAGATTGTAAAAAAGATTTATATCGAAGGCGCAAAGGCTTTGAATGATATCACATCAGACAAGCGTGGCAACATGTATGTGTCAGATTCCAAGACCCAAAAAATCCATTTTATTGATGTAGCTAAACTGGAAGTCAGTTTGTTCGCTGAGGGGCTCAAAGGTTTGAATGGTTTGCATTACGTTGACAAGACATTGTACTTCACTGACGCCGGCGCGCTCTATAAATTTGGAAAAGACAAGTCAAAAACACTCATCACCGAAGGCATGGAAGGTGGCACTGATGGCATAGAACAAGTAGATGAAAATACATTTCTCGTTTCCTGCTGGTCAGGTTCCATTTGGTTGGTAAAGATGAATGGTGAAAAGAAATTGTTGCTGGATACCAGGAAAGAGGGCATGAATACTGCTGATATTGGATACGATAAGAAAAACAAGATTGTTTACGTTCCAACATTTTGGAAGAACCATGTAGCTGCTTACCAGCTTCAGTAATGGATTATTGTTTATAAAAGAAAGGCACAAAGTATTTAAACTTTGTGCCTTTCTTTTGTGGTGATTCAATGATTATTTCCCCAACTTGCTTTCAAGGTATTTTGCCATTTCTGTATTCCCCGCCATCTTCAATTTGTTCATGATACCCCCGAGTATCATGCCATTGATATAAGGGTTGGTCTGCTCTTTTACCTGTGCAGGTATTTCATCCCTGAATCCGATAATCATGTCGATGGATTTTTTTATCCGATCATTGCTTTTCATTGAACCGGTCATTTCTCCGATCTGTTGCATCAGCATGAACTTCTCATTGGTCAACCCCATGGCAGTAAACTTTTCTGCCAGCTTATCAAAAACTTCCTCTTTGCCAGATGCCACCAGGATGGAGTTGATGGCATTATCCAATTTTCCTTTTGCAGGCTTGTTGGACAATTCCATTGCATATTTCAATGCAAGCACACTATCAACTTTCGATAGGGCTTCCAAAGAGGCTCCTGACACTGAATAAGAGGAATCGTAGATGTTTTTTTCATACAGAGACGCATATTTCGCATCAACTGTTTTACCCAATCCCTCCATCATACTCGCCTTGACGGGTCTGTTGCTTTCCTTGTTCACCAGCAACGCAAGCGTCTCTTCAAAGGTTTTTCTGATGCGGTCTTTTTTCATATCAATTTTACCCATCGCAAGCAATCTTATGCCATGAAAGGGATCATTCAAGGCATCTTTCAAGAGTGCCAGCGCCTTGGGATCATCCGTCTTCTTGCCGCAGAAATCAACTGCTTCTTTTCTGTCAAGGTAATTTCCTGCATGATAATACTGGTGGATATAGTTGTCAAGGCTTTTGTTTTCTTTCTTCTCGCAAAGCAGGATTTTTTCTCCATCGAAATTGATCAGGTCTGGTTTTGTGGATGAAGCAAAGGAGAAGCTGTCCACAGCATGCTCAATCCATATCTGATTCCTTGTCCTGGTTTTACCATTGTAAACATCAATGAAGGTTGGTATCCTGAAAACTTTTCCTGTGTTTTGTGTTTGCTTTACAATCACAGTTGCCTGTTGTGCCGCTTCATTGTATTTATACTGGATGTCCAGCTTTGGATGACCATTGCCAAAATACCATTGGTTGAAATACCAGGTCAGGTCCATTCCACTGACCTCTTCAAAAGCAAGGCGCAGGTGATGCGCTTCAGCCGACTTGAATTTGTTGCTGCTCAGGTAAAGGTTCAATCCTTTGAAAAACGCACTGTCTCCAATATGTTTTCTCAACATGTGCAGGATCCTGCCCCCTTTTTGATAGCTGACGGCATCGAACATCTGCTCCCGGTCTTCATAATAAAAACGCACAAGGTCTTTTTTAGCATTGTCGCCCATCAGGTAGCCCTGCAGACCGCTGAAATTTTCAGCATCACCGGCATCCTTTCCGAATTTGTATTCATCCCAAAGGGTCTGGCTGTAGTCGGCAAAAGATTCATTAAGCGTAAGGTTGCTCCAGCTTTCTGCAGTAACATAATCGCCGAACCATTGATGAAACAATTCATGTGCAATGGTGCCCTCCCAGATATTGCCATCTGTGAGTTCTCTGGCATCCTGTTGCGCGGTTTCCTGGTGGATGGTAGCGGTGGTATTCTCCATCGCTCCAGCTACATACTCCCTTCCCGTAATTTGGCTGTACTTCACCCAGGGATATTCAACACCTGTGATCTTGGAGAAGTAGGTCATCATTTCCGGAGTATTGCCAAAGATTTTCCTGGCCACTGGACCATATTCCTTTTCAACATAATAGTTCACTTCCTTTCCCTTCCACGAATCTTTTACCACGGCATAATCGCCTACACCCATGAAGAAAAGATAAGGAGAGTGGGGCAGATCCATTTTCCAATAATCCGTTCTGGTGCCATCATTGTTACTCTTCTGGCTTACCAGTTTACCATTGCTCAGGGTAACATACTTGGATGGCACGGTCATGTAGAGCTCCTGGGTTGTTTTTTGTTGGGTCTGGTCGATGGTCGGAAACCAAACTGAATTGGATTCCGTTTCACCCTGCGTCCAGATTTGGATGGGTTTATTTTTTTCCTCTCCCTTGGGGTTGATGAAATAAAGCCCTTTCACCCCCAGCATGGGATCAGCGCCGGTCTCCTTCTGATATTCATTCGGCTTGGATACATAATTGATATAGACCGTATAGTTTTCTCCTTTGTTGTAAGTCCTTGGTAACTTTATGGACAGTTGTTTTCTGTCATAGCTGTATTCAAGGCTTTTCATGGACTTATCGGCCTGAACCAGGGATACCTGATTGATGTCCATGCCTTTTGCATCCAGCGTCAATGCTGCTGTTGGATTGAAGTGCGGTGTCAGCGTAATCCATGCCTTACCCAAAAGAGAAGTTTTTTCATAGTCAAATCGTACATCAAGTTTGGTATGGACAAGGTTGTTGATCCTTGTGGGTGTATACCTGGGTGTTTGTTTCCAGCTTGAGTCAACGGCTCCTTTTTCCTGGGAAAATCCAATGTAGGAGAGGCTGCTGACAAGCAATAAGATCAAGTATTGTTTCATATTCAGATGGTTTATGCTGCAAATATATCAAGGCAATGGTTTAAGATTTGCCAATTTTGATGGGTGGTAAAATCCTTGTTTTGTGTATCATTCTTTTATTAGATTTGTACCATGTCAATTTATTCATCTATCCGGGTGGTCTGTATGCTCCTGGCCGCCATGGCATTTCAGGGCCTGAGTGCCCAGCATTATATCTTCATTGAAGCAGATGGCCAGCAGCCATTCTACCTCAAGCAAGGAAATACAATGCTGTCTTCTTCTGCAGCTGGCTTCTTGATAATCCCTAAGGTTACTGCATCGGAGATGGAATTCTCCATCGGATTTCCCAAGAATATTTACCCCGAGGTTTCTTTCTACATCAATGGCATCGACCGCGACCGTGGTTTTCAATTGAAAATGATGGAAGGACAGGCCTGGTCTTTGTTCGACCGCACCAGCCTAGAAGTGATCAAAGGCGGAGTTCCTAAAGCTGCACCCATTGAAATGAAGTTGCCTCAAAAAGAGGAGGGTGGTTTTGCAAAACTTTTGGCAGTGGCAACCGATGACCAATCGTTGTTGGTAAAAATACCCAAGAAAGACAGTGTAGAAAAGGCTACACCCAGCAAGTCCATCTCCAAGGTGGGAAGTACAGCAATTTCCATCAGTACCCAAGCGGAGGATGCAGATGTAAAGCGGTTGGTTTATGTTGAAAAGACGATCAAAGGAGGTTCTGATACCATTGCCGTCGAGATTGAAAAGATGAAGATTGTTGAAGCAGCTAAACCCATTTCGCAGCCACAGGATTCTACAGTGATTGCAGCAGCTCCCAAAACCTTTGCTTCTCCTTCCGTTTCTTCAGATAGCATTGCGCAGGTAAGCAAGCCTACCATTAACACCGATAGCGCCAAAGCGACCATACAAGTTTCAAAAGCGAATTCAATCAATGTTTGTGATCGTCCCATTGCTGATTACAAGGATATTCGTTCACTGCAAAAGAAGTTGTTGGGAATTAAATCAGACGAGGATCAACGAAATTACGCGGTAAAGGTATTTGGGCAGAAGTGTTTCAATACCAAGCAGGCGCTTGAGATAGGATGGTTTTTTGTTGACGAGGCCAGTAGGCTTCAGTTGTTCAAGGCATTGAAACCACTCATCTATGACAAGGCGGCTTTTGGAAACCTTGAAGCATCATTTTTGAAGGAAGAAAATATCATATCCTTCAGGGCCCTTGTTGCAGGAACCCATTGATTAAACCCTCAGGCATGCCAACATATTTTTTATCCCTAGCATACAAGGGTACACGCTTTGCGGGTTTTCAGATACAAGACAATGCTATCACCATCCAGGGACAGGTAGAAAGGGCAATGGCCACCTACCTGCGGGAAAATGTAGCGTTGACAGGC
>CALPWM020000157.1 GCA_943327275.2 Chitinophaga pinensis | reverse complement strand
TCAGAAAGGGCTCCTGAAATTTTTTTGATGTCTGCATATCCAGCATCTTTAAAAACTTTGATAGCAGCATCACTAATATTTTCAAGCATTAAGATCTTGATCTTATCTTTGGGGTAACTGGTTTTGTTTGTATTAACCATTTTTTTAATCTGTAGATTTAAACAAAATTAGCAACTTATTGTTCCGTTTCCAATTTAAGCACAGCAATGCAGAAACTTAAACTGTTCCTTATATTGTTTATCGCCTTTTCGGCGCTTTTTTATTTTGTTGATCGATACAGAAAGCAAAGCCCCACCAGGCTGAATGAATCCACAACAACAATCGATTTAGCCCCCCAAACAGCATTTACAGCAATTGACCAGGAACTCAGGAACTCAAGCCAGCATTTTTTTGACCAAACATTGCTTCGATCAAGGTTTAATGGAGGCATAATTGTAGCCAGAAATGGCAAAATAATCTTTGAGAAATACCAAGGACTTCAAAATGTATTGAGTGGTGAGCCCATTGACTCCACTACTGCTTTTCACTTGGCTTCAGTTTCTAAGACATTCACTGCCATGGCCATCCTTAAACTATGGGAAAATGCTGCATTGCTGCTTGACGACCCTGTAACAAAATACCTGATTGGCTTTCCATATCCATTGATAACTGTCAGGAACCTGCTCAGCCACCGCAGCGGATTGCCCAATTATGTCCATTTTGTTGAAAAAATGGGTTGGGATACACATCGTTTTGTCACCAATGCAGATATTTTACAATTATTTATAGACCATGCGGATAAGTTAAAGCCTGGAAGGGCCAATGCCTATTTCGACTACTGTAACACCAATTACGCCCTTTTGGCCTTGATTGTTGAAAAAGTGAGTCAGCTTAGTTTTTCCGAATACCTTGATAAAGTATTCTTCAAACCCCTTGGGATGAACAATAGTTTTGTTTATGCAGTAGATATGGCTGAAACGGTACTTCCTTCTTATAAATTCAACAACCAGCGAGAACCGATGATGTTTCTTGATGCCGTATATGGCGATAAAAACATTTATAGTACCCCAAGAGATATGATGAAATGGGATTATGCGCTCTCAAAAGACCAGCTTTTTTCAAAAAATACACTCGAAGAGGCTTTTAAGGGATATAGCTATGAAAGAAGAGGTACTCGCAACTATGGACTGGGATGGAGACTGGTTGAAATGCCAACTGGAAAGAAAATCATCTACCACAATGGCTGGTGGCATGGAAACAATACCGTTTTCAGCAGGCTTCCTGATGATTCTACTGCCATCATCGTCTTGGGTAATAAATTCAATCGAAGCATTTATAAAGCAAAAAAAATTGCTGGAATCTTTAAAGGATATGGCATACAGTCTGATGACGATGACTAAACCTCCTCAGCTGAATATCCTATTCCCCCAGGGAAAAATGATTCAGCAAAAAGCTTCGTTTTCATCAGTTTTTGTCTATTTTTGCTGCCCCTAAGTCAGTAACACACTGTTTAGTTCAATAACCAAATGCATTAGAATTGTTTATGGAAAATTTGATCTATCTCGTTCCCATGATGGGAGTTGTCGGACTGCTTTACACGCTTATCAAGTTCAACTGGGTATCAAAGCAGGATGCCGGTTCTGAAAGAATGAAAGAAATCAGCACGTATATTGCTGAAGGAGCCATGGCTTTCTTGAAGGCAGAATGGAAAATTCTTGCCTATTTTGTAGCCATAGTCGCGCTTTTACTAGGATTCATGGCCCAAAGCAATGCAGGCAGCCATTGGAGCATCGCCATTTCTTTTGTTATAGGTGCCGTTTTCAGCGCTACCGCTGGTTACATAGGCATGAAAGTGGCAACCAAAGCCAATGTGCGCACTGCTGAGGCGGCAAAAACCAGCCTAAGCAAAGCACTCAATGTATCCTTCACTGGTGGTGCTGTTATGGGACTCGGTGTGTCAGGATTGGCAGTTTTGGGATTAGGAGGCTTGTTCATCATTTTAAAACATTTTTTTGCTCCCGACGGAGATGCTGAAGGCATGTTACGCACCATCGAAGTGCTGACTGGTTTTTCACTCGGTGCAGAGAGCATAGCCCTTTTTGCACGTGTTGGCGGTGGAATTTATACCAAAGCTGCTGACGTAGGTGCTGATTTGGTTGGAAAGGTCGAAGCAGGTATTCCAGAGGATGACCCACGCAATCCAGCAACCATTGCTGATAATGTAGGTGATAATGTTGGAGACGTTGCCGGTATGGGAGCTGATCTCTTTGGATCTTACGTTGCTACAGTTTTGGCAACAATGGTACTTGGCCAAGAAACCATTTCAAATGACAATTTTGGTGGCATTGCTCCTATCCTGTTGCCAATGGTCATTGCTGGTGTAGGAATTCTTTTGTCTATTGTTGGTACCTTTTTTGTAAGGGTAAGTGACGCAGTTGGCGCCAGTACACATGCAGTACAAAAAGCACTCAACATGGGTAACTGGGGGTCGATGATTCTGACAGCAATTGCAGCTTATTTTATTGTAAATTATACCTTACCAGAAACAATGACCTTGCGTGGACTTGAGTTTACGCGCAATGGTGTTATAGGTGCAATCGCTGTAGGTCTGGTGGTAGGTGCCCTTATGAGTATCATTACAGAATATTATACTGCCATGGGCAAACGTCCTGTAATGAGCATCATTCGCCAATCAGCTACTGGTCATGCAACGAATATTATCGGAGGCCTGGCAATTGGCATGGAAAGTACCTTCCTCCCCATCCTAGTATTGGCTGGTGGTATTTATGGTTCATACGCTTGTGCAGGCTTATATGGTGTAGCAATCGCTGCCGCAGGTATGATGGCAACTACAGCCATGCAGTTGGCCATTGATGCATTCGGCCCGATAGCAGACAATGCAGGTGGTATTGCAGAAATGAGTGAACTGCCCAGCGAAGTACGTGAGAAAACCGATATCCTTGATGCAGTGGGTAATACCACAGCAGCCAGTGGTAAAGGATTTGCCATTGCTTCTGCTGCATTGACCTCCTTGGCCCTTTTTGCAGCCTTTGTAGGTGTTGCAATGCCAGATAATCAGCATATCGATATTTACAAGGCAGATGTATTGGCCTCTCTGTTCATTGGTGGTATGATTCCGTTTATATTCTCTTCTCTTGCCATCCGTGCCGTTGGTGAAGCTGCCATGGCCATGGTAGAAGAAGTGCGTAGGCAGTTCCGTACCATCCCTGGAATTATGGAAGGTACAGGCAAGCCTGAATATGATAAATGTGTTGCTATTTCAACAGAAGCATCCCTCAAAAAGATGATGTTGCCTGGAGCCATCACAATTATTTCTCCCTTGCTGATTGGTTTTATTTTAGGACCAGAAGCATTGGGTGGATTTTTGGCTGGTGCTACTGTCAGTGGTGTGTTGATGGGTATTTTCCAAAACAACGCTGGTGGTGCCTGGGACAATGCCAAAAAGAGCTTTGAAAAAGGAGTTGAAATTAACGGTGAAATATTCTACAAGAAATCTGAACCACACAAGGCTTCTGTAACAGGAGACACAGTTGGTGATCCATTCAAGGACACTTCAGGTCCATCCATGAACATCCTCATCAAATTGATGTCAATTGTATCCTTGGTCATTGCCCCTACCCTTGCTCAAATGCACCCGACGGCAACCTCCAAAATTCAAAAGAATGTCGAGATCTCAATAATCAACACAGATTCTTCTAATGCTGAAATCAATATGACTGAAGCCCCTGATCAAGGATTGATCCAGGCATTACAGGCTGATGGTTTGATTGGAGAAGGTTCTAACACCATTGAGTTTGAGGAAGATGTACTGAAGGTAAATGGCAAGATTGTTGATGCTGAAAAATACAGATCAATGATAAAGGGCGATAAAGTACGCATCAAAATTGATGAAAAAGCAGTTACCCAATAATATTTCCAATTTATAGTCATAAAAAAATCCCCTTCAACTGAAGGGGATTTTTTTATGACTGTGCGTTTTTAAAAGAAATATCAGATTAGTTATTTCCTTGCAACCTTGAATGTTCTGGTTAAGGTATTGCTTGCTGTTTTTTGACTCGTTACAACAACAGTTACACTATAGAGTGTTCCTGAAGCCAATGTACCGGTTGAAATATCATTAGAAGCTACAGTAGATTTGATGTTTTTGCTCTCAAGCAATGTTCCTGCAGGGTCAGTTTTTGTTGTAATGTCAATGCTGATGCCTGTAGTTGGCATTTTAGAACTTAAAATGACTTTGAAAGAATAAATACCTGACGAGGCTGTTGCTGTGGTGGTTCCAGGATCGGGATCAAGAGTAAACAAAATGTTATCTTCCACTACCACGGGTGGTGGTGTGGGAGGTGTTGGGGTGGGTGTAGTTTTTTTGGTACATGAAATGGTCAAAGCAACCATCATCATCAATGAAAAAGCCAAAGACCGATTAACCATGGTATGAATTTTTATAAAATTAAGCAGATTTGAGGGATTACCAAACATTCCTTGGACAAAGATCTCCGTAAGCGTTATTTAACGTGAAGCCGAGTACAATTTCATGTGTACCCCTGTTCATGGTGCTCAAAAGATATTTTCCCCGGTTTAGGTCGTAGGCATAACTGATATTAAATGTGTGGGCAACATTCAGGCCAACCATGCCAGAGAATCCATCCCCCATCCTGTAGTTGGCACCGATCCACATCAGATCACGGTATTGTGTCTTGACATTGATGTCAACTGCCAGGGGTGTAGAAGCGATATACCTCAACATCATGGAAGGCAATGCTGTAATATCCTGGTTGAGGGAAAAACGGTAACCAGCTGTGGCAAATACATGAGGAACAAGTGTTGATCTGTATGCAGCACTGTCTACCAGGTTGAACCTTACAGGAATGATTTGTTGAGCAGAAAGACCTGCGAAATAATTAGAGGAATACAACCAGAGGCCTGCATTCAATTCTGGCTTGATTTTGTTGATATCATTGACAGTATTACCAATTGCTGGATCAAAAGCTGTTGCCAAGGTAATTTTACTCTTATTGACATTGATCGATGAAAATCCTGCACCAAACCCAGCAGCAAGGCTTGTTGTACCTGTAAGTCCAACATGATAAGAATAGGTTGCATAACTGGTCATGCGGTTGATATAGCCTGTAGAATAGTTAACTGCTGTAAAACCTAATCCATGATGCGGAGGAGCTGCAGTATAATTCGCCCAATACTCCTTTCCTCTTGGATTTTGTCCTTTCATATCAAAAGAAGTGGCTGATTCACGGTAATCCGATTTACCAATTGCCCCATGGATGGT
>CALPWM020000156.1 GCA_943327275.2 Chitinophaga pinensis | reverse complement strand
TTACCGTATCTTTTTGTTCGTTGATCAGAAAACTTCGGTCAATCAGCGGAAACAACTTTAAACTTCCATCATTGGTATTCATTTGAATGGCACCATGTCTTCGGTGTAAATCTTCATCCCTGCTGACTTGCCAGGTAAAAATCCTGAAAGTACTGTCTGGTGAGTAAAGTCTTGAAATGGTGGTCAAGGAATCAAATGGAAATTGAAAAGAATGGGGTGTTTTTAGGGCCCTAACCAGTATTCTTGTAAAAAAACTATCTGAACGGAACCTCGTGGCAGCATCAGCAGAAGCAACCATCTGTTGACCATATGTGGTAAGGCTGTCTTGTTGTTGAACAAGGATCTTTTCTGTCTCTTTTTTGATCAATGATTGTGACATGATCGTGTTCAAGCAGATAGAAAATATGAACAGTAGTATAAAACGTTTTTTCACAAATAATATATATGAATCAAAATTCGGATAAATTGAACGGAAACAATAGCCTTGGGTGTTTATTTAGCATTCTTTTCGCTCTTCAGCCGGATTACAAAGTTCATGATGCCTGCTTTCATCACAGACCATGAATAAGTTTTCTTCTGTTGAATCAGTGCGGGAATGAAAAATTCTTTCCCCTTCATGAAATATTCAAGAATACCATTCGCGATAGATGCTGCATTCTTCTGTACGATGAGACCAGTAATTTTATCTACCACCATTTCTTTTAGACCGCCTGCATCAGTTACAATCATGGGTAATTCAAAATGCATGGACAGGGGGGTGACGCCACTTTGGGTTGCATGTCGATAAGGTTGCACAAGTACATCAGCGGCACTAAAGAAATAACGTATCTTATTTTCAGGGATGAATTCATTGAACAAAATTACCTGATCATTCAGTTCATAAGAATTGATAAGATTGGTGTATTTGACAGGATCCTCATAAAACTCTCCGGCAATGACCAGCTTGTATCCACTTTCTTTGATGCGGGGATCAGCCATGGCTTCTAACAATAAATCCAATCCCTTGTAATGCCTGATGAAACCAAAAAACAAGATCAATCCCCCTTGGTGATCAATGCCTAATTCCTTTCTGGCAGTATGTCTTTCAACAGGGTCTCCAAAATGATCAAACAACGGATGATGGAGCAATTGAACTGGTTTTTTAATCCCAAGGGTGGTAATATCCTGTTGAACCTGTTCACTCATTACAATATATCCATCAACAGCTTTGTTGAAATAGGAAGTCAGTAATTTATCGCCCAATCTTCTTTCATGAGGGATGATGTTATCTGCGATGCAAATCACTTTTGTATGCTTGTTTTGCCTGACGATCCTCAATATTGTACCAAAAGAAGGAGCCATAAAGGGCAGCCAGTACCTTACAATGATAAAATCTGGAGAAAGTTTCTTCAATTCACTTCCTACACTAAACCAATTCAGTGGATTAATGCTGTTGATGGTTTCCTTGATCTTGAGGTCTGCAGGCCTGGCTTCTTTGGAGTATTGCGTTTTTCCAGGAAAAAGAAAAGATGGATACTGCAAGGAAAATGTATAGAGTAAACAGTTGAAACCTGATGATTGAAATTCACGAGCCAATCGTTCGGTAAAAGAAGCAATGCCTCCCCGATAGGGATACGATGGTCCGAGGAAAACAATGGTGGGCTTATCGGACATAGAAGTTTTTTAAATCAAATGCCCTTGGTGAAATCAATATTGTAGCTGTTCCTATCTGCTGCATTTCTTGAAACAAGTTCTCCAATAAACCCGGCCAGGAACAATTGCGTGCCAATCATCATGATGGTGAGCGCGATATAAAAACCTGGTCTATTGGTAATCGAAAAATCAACGTTGATGATTTTTGAAATGATCAGGTAAAGGCTGATCAAAAATCCAATCATGAAAGATGCTGTACCAAGAAGTCCAAAGAATTGCATGGGCTTTTTCCCAAATTTACCAATGAACATGATTGTTGTAAGGTCCAGAAATCCATTGATAAACCTTTCCCAGCCAAATTTTGAACTGCCATATTTTCTTGGCCTGTGTTCCACTTCTTTTTCTCCAATCTTGTTGTAACCAGCCCATTTGGCCAATACAGGAATGTAGCGGTGCATCTCACCGTAAACATCAATATGCTTGATGACTTCATTTTTGTAGGCTTTTAATCCGCAATTGAAATCATTTAATTGAATTCCGGACATTTTTCGGGTGACGGCGTTGAAGAATTTTGATGGGATGTTTTTGGTCAAGACGTTATCAAATCGCTTTTTCTTCCATCCACTCACAAGATCAAAATTTTCATGCATGACTTTTCGATACAAGGAAGGGATTTCATCAGGGCTGTCCTGTAAGTCTGCATCCATGGTAATAACGACATCACCTTTGGCTTCTTTAAATGCAACATTCAACGCTGCAGATTTGCCATAATTGCGTTTGAATTTGATTCCTTTGAATCTATCGTCAGTTTGATGAATAGAAGAGATGACATCCCAGGATTGATCAGTGCTACCATCATCCACCAAAATCACCTCATAGGTGTAGGCATTTGCCTCCATCACTTTCTTGATCCAGGTAGTCAATTCTGGAAGTGATTCAGCTTCATTTTTAAGCGGTATGATGACAGATATGTTCATTTATTGGTTTTGGAAAGGATGAGATGGATTTTTCTTTGTTACAGCTGCTCCGATCAATGATCCCAATGCCCCAACCAACATGGTGCCAAAAATGGTACCGCCAATCAGAATCGGGAAATAGAATTTTTTGGTCATTTCTATTGCTGAATCAATTGTTTCCTCTGACATATTGGGTTGATTAGACATCTGCTCTCTTGCTATATCCATGGCTTTGTCTGCTGCATCAGGAAAGGTAAAAGAGTAGATTATCATAAAGGCTGTTAGAATGAGGGTAGTGAAGGCAGTCGCCTTGAATCCAAAGCTGAAAAGTTCACCAAAGGAATTGGCATACTCATTTTGTTTTCCAAACTCAAGGATAAAGTATATCAACAACCCAATATTGATGACTGATCCAATCCAAGAAACTTTAGTATTACCAGTAAGGTCGAATACGATAAAAATAACATTTATCAATACTGATACGGCACCTATAATACCACCCGCAAGAAGGTGGGATGTTTTATTTTTCATGTTTTTTATTTGAATTGATATGAGTATTTACAATTGTAGCAATGACTTCACCTTTAAGTAAAGTACCCAAAAAAGGAGAATTCGAGGACTTGGACTTGATGTCACTGCTATTGAACATCCATTCTGTCTGCTCATTGAAAAGGGTTAAATCTGCTTTTTTTCCAACTGAAATGCCGGATTCAAGCGAGAAAATTTTTCTTGGATTAAAACAGATCAATGTCAAAATATCATCTATTTCAAGACCAGCCATACCAAGAATGCCAAACAGAGATTCTAACCCAAGCATGCCTTGGCCAGCATATTCAAATTCACAAATCTTGGCATCTTTATTTTGTGCCGTATGGTGGGTAGTGACGCAGTCAATCGTTCCATCTTTTACTGCAGCAATAATTGCTTGACGATCTTTTTCTGTGCGCAACGGAGGATTCACTTTGAGGTTGGTATCATACCCTGTAAGCAGAGACGTATCTGTAAATACCAGATGATAGGGGGTTGTGGAACAGGTTATATTCAGGCCTTCTTTTTTGGCTTTTCTTATCATCTCAACAGAGGTAGACAAACTGATACCGGTCAGATGAAGCCTTGAATTGGTATACCTTAATAGTTCAATGTCTCTGGCAACCATGATTTCTTCTGCGAGTGCGGGTTTTCCTGGTAACCCAACCTGGGTAGAAACGATGCCTTCGTGCATCAGTCCATGCGGAGCAACAGAATGATCGTCTGGAACTTGAATAATAATGCCGTCAAACGCATTGACATACTGGAGTGCTTTGATGAGGAGACCTGCGGATTGAATGCTTTTGATACCATCACCAAAAGCAATTGCACCAGTTTGTCTCATTTCAAACATTTCCGTCAATTCCTTCCCCTCTGTATTTTTGGTTACCGCACCAATTGGATGGAGTGATACTGGTTGTGGAGCGTGGTGATTTTTTATATACTGAACACCTGTCTTGTTTTGGGTAACTGGTTGAGTATTGGGAGTAAGGAACAGATGGGTGAATCCACCCTTTGCAGCAGAAGCTGAAACGGAATCAAGATCATCCTTGTATTCAAACCCGGGATCAGTTCCTTTTACAAACAAATCGACCCAACCTGGAGAAGCAGAAATGCCAGGAATTTCTATTACAGTTTCAGCTACTTTGTCAATTTGTTCAGCAATTTCAGTGATTATTCCATCAGAGAGGAATATGTCCATCCTCTTGTTGTGAAAAGGGGAATGGATATCTTTAACCAATGCTTTGCGGACGAGAATCGTCATAAAATGAGAATTAAGCGAAGATAAACCTTTTGACAATAAAAGGAATCAACTAAAAAGTACGAAGAGATCTTGTATTGGCAATGAAAGGAGAAAAAAAGAGCCTTGGAAACCAAGACTCTTTTTTGTCGGGACGACTAGATTCGAACTAGCGACCTCTTGCACCCCATGCAAGCGCGCTACCGGGCTGCGCTACGTCCCGAACGGGTTGCAAAGCTAATAAAAATTGTCAAATTATACCTTCCAAGCATCCACCTTGTCCAAAAAATCTATCGGTTTTTTTGATCATGGCTGGGTCTAAAACTACTGGAGGGGCATGATGAGGTTTGATGCGAGCATCCAGGATGATTGGGCCAATAGATCCCCAATGCTTGTGTGCGTAAAATTCACCTATGCCATATATGTCATGTGATGGATTCGTTCTGGTGAATGCAACCCAAAGAAAGTTTTTAATGCTTTGAGCGGTAAATTGTGCATCATCACACCAAATCAAGAGTGGTACACCAAAGGATTGATCTGTTTTTTGTTTCAGTGTCTCATTGATTCGTTTCATTTCTTTAAGGGTTGTCGGCTCGTCAACATAGGGCTTGGATTGAAAAGCAGCTACTCCAGGCATGATCATCCTGCAATCAAGAAATGCATCGCTTTCTTTTAATTCTTCTGGTAATTCAATGTCCAGCGCTCTAACAGGATCACCATAAGCGGCAAAAACCACCTTGCTGCCTGTGTTCAAACCAGTTCCTGAATAATCCAAGGTGTCCATGGTTGTGTTCGTATGAAAATGAACATCTCGATCCGTATGCAAGCGCTCCAACACATATTGCAAGAAAATTGCTTCATTGTGTGTAGTCAGTTGATTCAGATCGTCTGCACCAATGAAGAGGAACTTTGCCAAACTGAGTTGCCCTGTTCCCAAAATATGGTTGGCAATGGTGAGCAATTCTGCT
>CALPWM020000155.1 GCA_943327275.2 Chitinophaga pinensis | reverse complement strand
GTGGATGTTGAGCTTACAAAACTAAAATCTATCCTGGATGGTGGTTTGAAAGCCTTCAACAAAATGATCAGGGAGAAGGAACTGCCTGTCGTGGTTATCAAATAAGGTGTAAAAAAACTTGTATAAAACAAAAAGGAGCCAGGCATTTGCCTGGCTCCTTTTTTATGTTGTCGGTATTTTTCAAATGGATGATGCAATCATCAATCCACTTGATGCCTGTTTATTTTACAACGGGCCTGACACCGGTGTTTCCACCACCATCCAATGTCATGTCGTGCGGTTTGTTGGTTTTCCATGCTCCACGTGTGAAATCAGGTACATCAACGGATTTAGAACGTTTGCCAACTGATGCCCCACTGAGTGGGAATACTGAACTCCAAGCTGCAGCATCGTAAACATCCTGATCCAATGGCAATCCATTGCGGAGGCAATCGATCAATCTCCAGTCCATGATGAAATCCATTCCACCATGTCCACCTACATTCTTGGCAATCTCACCAATGTGTTTGACGATGGGTGGAGTATATTTTGCTTGCATGGCTTTCATCTCTTCTTCCTTTAACCAGGAGTGACCAAGGGCAATGCGCTCCGGGCCAGGATATTTCTGTGCTGCACCTTTGGTGCCGCTAACCAAATGAATCCTTGAGTAAGGACGTGGTGAAGAAACATCATGCTGCACCATCAGTGTTTTACCAAGATCAGACCTGATGATGGTGGTATTCATGTTCCCTCTGTATGTCTTGCCTGTGTATTCCTTGAAGAAATCATCTTTGGCAGCCATTTCGTCGGCCATTTTGCCCAATGAAAAATCATTGGTGCTCATGCTCACCAGGTGGTCGAATTTATCGCCACGGTTGATGTTCATGCATTGTGCAATTGGGCCCAATCCATGTGTCGGATAAAGACTTCCATTGTTTTGGATATTTTCTTTCAACCTCCACATGTCTGCATAGCCCTTCTTGTTGAAAAGGTAGTCCTTGCTCAGGTCGTGAATATATGCGCCTTCTGCATGCAGGATCTCGCCAAACAGACCGTTGCGGGCCATGTTCAATGTGAGGAGTTCAAAGAAATCATAGCAGCAGTTCTCCAGCATCATCATGTGCTTGCGGGTCTTTTCTGATGTTTCCACCAGTTCCCAGCACTCATCGATTGTTTTTGCTGCAGGCACTTCTGAAGCTGCATGTTTGCCATTTTTCATTGCGTATACAGAGATGGGTGTATGCAGTTCCCACGGGGTGGTTACATAGACCAAATCGATATCATTGGATTCACAAACCGCTTTCCATCCTTCAGCACCAGAGTAGGCTTTTGCCATAGGCAAACCTTTTTTGGTAAGGATTTTTTGGGCTTTGTCTACACGTTCTGGATATTTGTCGCAGAGGGCCTTGATTTCAACACCATCGATATAACTCAGGCGGTCAACAGCGCCAGGGCCTCTCATCCCAAGGCCAATAACAGCCACCCTGACGGTAGGCAATTTTGGGGCTGCATAGCCACACATATTAAATGTTGATGGTGCAACAGGCATTGCAGCCTCGCCGGCGGCAAATCCATTTTCAGGAATGGCAGAAACAATCGCACCTGAACCCAGGGCAACATTGCGGATGAACGAGCGTCTGTTTGTACTCATTTTTAAGGGTTTAAATATGAGTTCTAAAGATAAGGAAATCAGAGATTAAGCCAATAGTTCATCTTGAAGACAATGGCGCGGTTCTTGTTTTTCATGAAAGGATCGGTGAAGTAGTTGTCGCTGTATACCAGGAACAGGTCGCTCATGGGCTTGTAACGCCATTGCAAGCGGCTGTTGATGTTGAAGTTGTTGCGCTGGTTGTTGTATTGCAAAAACGTTGTCCAAAAAAGGTTGTTGGAGAAATTGACCTCGATCCTTGGGGCAATCAGGAAGAGGTTATTCTTGCCATAGGGTTCAGGAAATTGTAGTCTGGCCTGTTGAAGGGTCATGCTGAAGTTACCCCAGGGTTGAACCCTTAGGGTGGCACTCATTTCGTACCTGAGAATCCTTCCATTGAAAAATTGTCCAGATTCCAGGTCAGCCCTGAAATAGAGTTTTTTTCTGCTGTCGGTATTGTAGGTCCAACCCAGGGATGGTGCAGTATACCGGCCCGGTGGGATCGGCTTTCCGTCCGTGAAAGAAGTATTGAACAAGAGGTTGTTCACATTGTCGTGAATGTGGAAGATCATGTTGGATGTGTTCTTGAAAAAAAATCGGAATTCAAGATCATGGCTCCTTTCGTTCAAGCCCCCATCCAGATTGTATACCAGAAAGTTCTCAAGCCTTACCATGAATTGATTAAGCGGACCTTTTTTTGGAAAAAAAGTATAGCTGGTTTCATTGTATAACAGATAGAATCCTTTTCTGAAACTTGTATCCAACAGTGCATCATAGTTATCGACACGGTTGACAAATCCCATGTCAGCATAGTAGTTATCTGTAATGCGACCGGCATCGGCTATGAAATTCAGTTTTTTACTGAAATAACCGCCACCAACATTGCTATAGTTTTCAGGGGTCTTGATGGTGGATTTGTAAGATTGATGGTGTCCTGCCCATGCATTCCATTTGCCAGACTTGTCTATGAAGTTGTATTCCATGCCCGCATTCCGGCCATATTGATCCATGGGATCCTTGATCTTGTTGTTCTTGTCTTCGATTCCCTGTCGATTCAAAAAATATCCCTTCAGGATCGATCTTTTTTGAACCTGCTGGTTGAAGCTGAATGCAGTATAGTTTTGTGCAACTGTTTCTTCCGTGGCCCTGGTTTGTATGTTCATTAAACCGATTCTGGTCTTTTCGCTGATGTTTCCACTGATCCTTGCGCCTGCAAGGATGGGGATCTTGTTGCCAAACTTGTCAAGGCCTATCGTTCTGGAATAGAAAGGTCTTATGGGTGGAATGCCATAGGTTGAAAACAGATCACTGTTTTCCAGGAAGAAAGTCCTGCGCTCGGGAAAGAAGATGTCAAATCTGGTAAGATTGGTAACCTGTCTGTCCACTTCTACTTGTGAAAAATCAGGATTGACGGTGAGGTCAAGATTAAGCGAAGAAGTCAATGCCAGTTTTGCATCAAATCCTCCGTTGAATTTTCCATTTGCTGAAATATCATTTTCACTGTCAGCATTGTAGGTGCCGGTTGTGTAGGGGATCAGAGAGATATTGGATTTGGGAGCTGCCGGAGGATTGTCCCACAGTAGGGCTCCTGAATATCCAAAATCAAAAAAGTTGAAATTCAGCGGCATGTCCGTCCACGAGGAATATTCATTGTTCTTCAGATCAGCCCTCAAAATATTGAATCCCCATTTACTGTTGCCTTGCTTGAACCGCAATGTGCTGAAGGGTATGGCGATTTCTGCGATCCAGTGATCAGGATGTCTGCTTGTTGCAGAGTACCATTTGTTATCCCAGCTGAAACTCATCTCATCATCGGATTGTCCAACATTGACCAGGTCCTCTGTTTGAACATTATACGGCGTGATGGAAAATATGAATCCATTGGTTCTTTGGTTTACCGGATCCAATGCAATGGTGACGGCATCACTGTCGTAAATGCCCTGATCTCTTTTCAGGGTCTGGGCAATATAAAAACTGGTGTCCATTGCCTTGATAGCAAAGTAGATGAACTGGTTGTCATAGGTAACCTTGACGAAGGTTTTTCTTTTAGGACGGCCCTCATCATTGGGCCATTTCATGAAAAAATCCTTGGCTTCACCTGCATCAACCCAGTCTTTTTCATCCAACATGCCATCAACCTTGATGGGCCCGGTAGTTTTTTTTAACTGCACCTGAAATTGATCCTGGAATTTCATGCCATCCTGGGCCATGGAAATACCAAAGAAAAGCAGTGAGATAATTGTACTGAGTTGTTTGATTGGTTGCATTGTTTGGAAAAGCCAATTGTGTATTTGTGCAAATTTCGCATTTACCCCGCACTCTTCCACTAAAATATTGGCAATGGGCTGATGAACTGATGGGTGGGGTAAACCCAACATTCTATTTTTTATTATCTTGTTGGCATGCTGTATCGTTTCGGTTGGACTTTAATGTGGGTGACCTTCAGGATCTTTTTCAGAAAGATTGACGTACTGGGTGCAGAAAAATTGCAACACGGGAAGCCTGCCATCCTGATTGCCAATCATCCTGCCTCATTCCTGGATGCCATGGTGCTTGCTGTTTTTTTGGGAAGGCCGATTCATTTTTATGTCCGAGGTGATATATTTTCACATCCCCTTGTTTACCGGATATTGACAAAACTCCACATGATTCCCATTTTCAGCAGGGAGCACGGAACCGGAAATCTTTCAAAGAACAAGTCAACATTTGATCGGGGAAGAAAACTGCTTTCAGCAGGAAACCTGTTGTTGATTTTTCCAGAAGGTTTCAGCAGGCAATCCAAGCAGGCCGAGCCCTTTAAAAAAGGTGCCGCGAGAGTGGCCTTGCAGACGGCATTTGATGATGGGAAGGCTAGCCATCTCCACATCCAGACCATTGCATTGAATTATTCTCATCATGGCTTTGGAGCAAATCTGTTTATCCGGGTGGGAGATACCCTGGAGCTGGATCAGTATGAGACTTCCTATCGCGCGTTTCCTGCGCAGGCTGTAAACCGGCTCACTGCAGACATGCAGGCAATGTTTGAAAAGAATGTGATTCACCTTAAAAAAGGCGAACGGACGGAGACTGCAGAGGCGGTCATGCGCATGGCTTTCCATGATCATTCTGAAAACAATGAAGGGTATTTTTTGGCTTCCAGGAATATTTGTGAAAGGGTGGCTGAAATGGATGATGAAACCTATGCTGCCTTTCAATCAAAGCTTGAGCGATATCATCAACTGCTTACAACAAATAAAATCGATGATACCTCCTTGTCGGCCAATGCAGGACAATCAAAAAGCAATTGGTTCAACCTGTTTTTGTTGTCGCCATTCTTTGCATTGGGAACAATCATCTGGTGGATTCCAGGAAAGATTAGCAAATGGATAACTGATAAAACCGTTACCCGCATTGATTTCTATACAAGCGTGTACAATGGTGTGCTTGGTTTTATGGGCCTGATCTGGTGGGTGCTCTGGAAAATTATATTTTGGATAGCGGGTCAAAAACTGCTTTGGTACTTGATGTTTGTATCACCGGCATTTTGTTATGTAGCATTGGAATGGATTGACCGCTACGCCAGACACAAGGCTGAATTCCATTTCAAATCACTGCTCAAAAAAGACGTAACATTTATTGATCAAATGAAGCAGCTGAGAACAGAAATTATGTTTGTTAAGTCGTAATGTATAGTGCTGTAAAAATTCCCCTCCTGGCCAGGAGGGGTGCCGAGACCGATGAACGAAGTGAATCGGCCTCGGCGGGGTGGTGGAGTTAACCATT
>CALPWM020000154.1 GCA_943327275.2 Chitinophaga pinensis | reverse complement strand
TGACAACACTTCAGAATTCAGGAACAATTTGCTTCATTCAAATGATGCGGCAGCTATTTACAGAAATGATGCCGCTGCTTTGGCGATTGTTACGCCAGCACAGATGAAGACCAAGGCTGAAGCCGAAGGTACTATTACGCTGGCATCAGCTGATGCTGCCATGTTGAATGCACCTTTTTATTCTACTGCACCAAACTTCCTTCCCAGAACCGGATCACCTGCCCTTACTGGTGTAAATTTCACAGGAATGAATTCATATTTTGTTGCTACCACTTTCCGTGGAGCCATGGGTACTGCTGATTGGACCACTGGTTGGACAAACTGGGATCCTCAAAACAAGGCCTACTAAACAAAAAGTATTAATTTTAAAGCCACTTCTTTCGGAAGTGGCTTTTTTATTGACTTACCATGAAACATTATTTATATTTTTTATTGCTGGTCTCTTTTATGTATTCATGTAAAAGCAGGGAGGAAAAGAAATCAGAAGATCTTGCTTCCAAGCAATATACGCCGATGGTGCCCAAAGGGATGATGGATCAAATCAATAATGCCGACAGTGCGGTGGTTATCTATTATAAAAAGCCCGCTAATCCACGTTTTTACAGGGTTTTAAAGGTTTTGGATCTTCAACTATTGAAGCCAATCATTGAAGATGTCAACAGTGCCCAGGTTGCCTCCAATAGCAATTGTCAATCCTTGGGTAAATTGTATTTCTATGGAAAAGGTGATGTTGTGGATGTTGTGTACTTTTCAAATGCTGATTCTTGCAAATCTTTCTCATTTATCAAGAATGGTGAAAAGTATTTTACGCGGATGGGAGAGCGTTCTCAACAATTGATTGATTCTATCAATGTATATGCGAAATAACTGATTCGATACGGCGGAATCAAGACTTTTTTGGAGCATATTCATACACAACCTCGTAAGGCTGTGTGCTTAATTTCTTCTCCATCTGTCCCAGGTAAAGTACTTTTTTTTGTGGTGTTGGCTCGCAAATAGTATAGATCTTTCCATTGTATAGGATAGTCCTTCCCCTGGGCTTTTCGAGGTTTACTGCAATATTGATATGGTCTGGATAGCTCAACACGATCATGGGAAGATCATATACCTCACGAACCAGAGAAAAAAATAATCCTGCATGGTCTTCACAATCACTCCAATCTGAAGCCAGTGTTTCTTCTGGTGAAAATCTTTTTTCTCTTCCATACATCGTAGAGTCTGCTTCGTAACCCAATGCATTTCTTACCAGGAACATGATGTATTCTACGCCTTCCTCCTTTGTTTTATTGTTGAGTTTTAATTGTAGCGATGGTATGATCGATGAATAAGTCAGTTTGCTGAAGGGTATATTGAATTGAAATCTGTAGTCTGTTACAGGGTAGTTGATAAAATAATCCTTGATTTCGGGGAATACCTTTATCTCGTGTATTGCTGTTTCCCGTTTGTATGTGAATTCAATTTTTTTGTTGACATATCTCTCTGCTGGCAAATCAGGCATGTTGGCAATCATGTAGTTAAAATCATCTCCATGTTCAACCAAAGATGATTCAATGGGTTGAGGTGTTATTTTTTCAATGGGTATGTCATAATTGTAGTCATGATAATTCATGCATACATATTGCTTTTCATTAATTATTTTAATGGGAATATTGTAAATGGTTGAATTGCTTTTAATATACAGCAATAATTTATTGTCGATGGTGCACAGCAAGGGATTGAATCCGCTTCTGGCCAACAAAAACCATTTGCAATAGGTATACCCCCAGTAGTCTTTCTCTTTTTGTATGATCTGTTGAGATACCTTCCTGATCAGTTGATAATAATACCAATCTGATAAATGCAGACCTTTCCTGATTGATGACAGTTCGGGGATGATGCCAGAAAAATACCTATCCAATAAATTTATGGTGCTTGAGAAGTTCTTTTTATCGTTCTGAGTGGTTGAAAATCCTTCTGGCAGTTCCTGGATTTTGATAGAATACTCCTTGCCCAGAAATGTAAATCGAATGTTGCTGGCCTTGAGATAATCAGCTGCATTGGCTGAAAATATCCAAAAACAAGCTATAAAACATATGGGTATGAATTTCCTCATGATTTTCAAACAATATTAAGTTACTGTAAACAAAATACAATTCATACAACTTGTGTTATAATGTTTTAATTTTCACCTGAATAAATACCAAAAAATACTATCAAATGGTCAATAAGTCGACTTTTGTACAACGGGATATCAGTTGGCTGAGTTTTAATGCAAGGGTTTTGCAGGAAGCCAATGACCCTACTGTACCCCTCAACCAAAGGATTCGTTTTCTTGGAATTTTTTCGAACAACATGGATGAGTTTTTCCGTGTACGTGTGGCTACATTGAAAAGGATGGCAGAATTTGGTTCTTCCAAAACCAAGCTCAATCTCCACATGGAAGAGGCTGTTTCAGAAATTCTGGTTGATTTGCTTCATGTTGTCTTGAAGCAACAAAGTGAGTTTGACAGAATCTGGGCAAGTATTCAGACTGAGCTGAAAAAAAACAAGGTTTTTCTCAAAAATGATCAGCAACTTTCCAGAGACCAAAAGCGGTTTGTTATTGATTTTTTTGAAAAAGAAGTTCGCTCTAATATCATCCCCCTGATGATAGAAGGTTTGCCTGAACTCCCTTATCTGAGGGACAAGAGCATTTACCTGGGGGTGGTGATGCAGAAAAAAAACTCTGCATACAAACAGCAATATGCGCTGATTGAGATCCCGTCCAAAACACTTGGCCGGTTTGTCCAATTGCCCACAGAAAAAAAAGAAACGCATATCATTTTGTTGGAAGATATTGTCAGGGTTAATCTTCCTTATATATTTTCCTATTTTGGTTATGACCATTTTGAAGCGCATATTTTCAAAGTTACCAAGGATGCTGAATTAGACCTTGACAATGACATCAGTACATCGCTGGTGGAAAAGATGCAAAAAGGACTGAAGAAAAGGCGTAAAGGTAAGCCTGTAAGGTTTGTATATGATAAGGAGATGAACAGCGGGCTGTTGAATTTCTTAACAAAGAAGTTGAAGCTCAATAGCAAATCAAGCATTATTCCCGGAGGCCGTATTCATAATTTTAAACATTTTATGGATTTTCCTGATGTACTTCCTGTGTCCAAACGAAGAATGGCAGCCATCCCTCATCCAGACTTGAATTCTGCCATAAGGGTAACTGATGTAATCGGCAGGAAAGATGTATTGTTGAATTTCCCCTATCATTCATTCAATGCCATCATTGATTTGTTGAGAGAAGCTGCCATTGATCCAGATGTGAAGTCCATCAAGATTACCGCTTACAGGCTGGCCTCAGAATCCAAGGTGATCAACGCTTTGGTCAATGCTGCCCGCAATGGCAAAAAAGTTGAAGTAATGCTCGAGCTAAAGGCCAGGTTCGATGAAGAGGCAAACCTTGAATGGAAAACAGTGTTGGAGGAGGAGGGGGTAAAAGTTATTTTGGGCATTCCAAACATGAAAGTGCATGCAAAGGTTTGTATCATCAACAAGCGGGTGCAAAACAAAACCATTCAATATGGCTTTGTCAGTACTGGGAACCTGAATGAAAAAACGGCAAATTTTTACGGAGATCATTGCCTGCTTACTTCCAACAGAAACATCATGGCTGACATCAATAGGATATTCTACTATCTTGAGAATCCGGTCTCACACACTGGTTCCCTTGAAGAGTGTAAAACTTTGTTGGTTAGCCCAGTAGGGATGCGAAAGAAAATTGTGGAGCTTGTTGAAAAGGAAATCAAAGAGGCAAAAAAAGGTTTTCCTGCCTCCATTACACTAAAGTTGAACTCGCTCAGTGATGTTACGTTGATTGAGAAACTCAATCAGGCCTCTGCCGCAGGAGTGGAAGTCATTCTCATTATTCGTGGCATATATTCTGCAAAAAAGCAAACAAAGAAAAAACCGGGATCGCCCTATGCCATCAGTATCGTCGATGAGTATTTGGAGCATGCCAGGGTTTTGGTTTTTCATAACGGGGGGAATGTTTTGGTGTATATCTCCAGTGCAGATTGGATGGTGAGAAATCTTGATCACCGTGTGGAGGCAGCATGTCCAATTGTCGATAATGAGCTGAAAAAGGAGTTGTTGGAGGTATTGAAAATCCAACTGTCAGACAATGTTAAGGCAAGAATTTTGGATCCTGAGTTTATCAACAACTATGTATCTTCACCTGGAAAAAAACGAATTCGTTCACAGCAGGAGATTTATAACTACCTGGTAAAAAAACAACCTATAAAGCAACGTGCGACTGGCAGCAATTGATATTGGAACGAATGCAAGCAGGCTTCTGATTTCCGAAGTTACGGTGAATGGGGATGGTGTACCAGGCTTCAATAAGCTCAATCTGATTAGGGTTCCCCTGCGCTTGGGATTCGATGTGTTTGAAACCGGAGAAATTTCCAAGGAAAAAAAGCACATGATTCTTCAAACCATGAAGGCCTATGCGCACCTCATGAATGCTTATGGAGTTGACAAATCTATTGCTGTTGCCACCAGCGCAATGAGGGATGCCCGGAACAGGAATGAGGTGGTAAGAAAAATATTTCTTGAAACGGGGATCAACATAAAGGTTATTTCAGGTGATTTTGAAGCCTCATTGATTTATGAATCACATGTTGCAGAGAACCTCAATACCAACAACAATTATCTCTATGTAGATGTTGGCGGAGGAAGTACAGAAATCACATTTTTTTCAAACAACTCGCTGGTATACAAACGTTCCTTCAATATCGGGACCATTCGATTGCTTAAGAACATGGTTACAGATGATGAATGGCAAGAGATGAAAGAGGCCCTGCGAGAAAATTTGCGTGGCCAAAAAAATACGATTGCCATAGGAACGGGGGGTAATATCAATAAGGTGTTTTCGCTCAGCAAGAAGAAAGATGGGAAGCCCCTTCATATTGATGTCCTCCGTGATTATCACAAAGAATTTTCATCTTGCACACTGGAAGACAGGATACGCCTTTACAATCTCAGACCTGACAGGGCTGATGTGATTGTTCCTGCCTTGATGATTTACCTTCAAGTCATGAAATGGGGTAACATGGAAGAGATACTGGTTCCCAAGATTGGATTGGCTGATGGGCTGATTCAGCACCTCTACGCTGAAGCCACTCCATAACAATTCCATCAATTTTACATCAAGATTTATTTATGGCTTGCTAACATTGGCTTAATAGTGAGTAAGGAAATTTATGAAACCCATTTTTTCATGAATAAGAGAAAGCTAGAAGTTGCCGTAATCAGTGATGTTCATCTTGGCACTTTTGGTTGCCATGCATCAGAATTGGTATCTTATTTGAGAAGCATCTCCCCAAAACTCTTGGTATTGAATGGCGATATCATTGATATCTGGCAAT
>CALPWM020000153.1 GCA_943327275.2 Chitinophaga pinensis | reverse complement strand
CCAAGGGATCATATTTGATCTCGAACAAATGATTAACAATACTGATCAGAAATTTCTCTGCCCCGCCCATGGGTAACCCATGAATGATAAAGGCAATTGATTTGGGATTCATCATGATAACTAGTCAGTATTTGTAAAATTGATATACCCATCGGTGGCATCTTCTCTTGGCATTACAACTGCTGGATTACCAACAACCAAACTGTTCGATGGTACAGAAACATTAACAAAAGCATTTGGGGCTATCATTACGTTGTCGCCAATATGGATATTGCCTACGATAACTGCATTGGTTCCAATCCATACCCGGTTACCAATTGTCGGTGCACCTTTGTTTTTACCACGGTTTGTTTGACCAATGGTTACGCCAGGAGAGAGGTTGCAGAAATCGCCGATGGTGGTTTTACCATTGACTACAATTGTACCCCAGTGACCAATGTATAATCCTTTGCCGATCAGGGTCGAAGGAGGTATTTGGAAACCATATAAATGAGCATCGATTTGGAGAAATATTCTATAAATGAAGCCCAACAAGGAACGCTTTTTGTTTTGGTGTGACTTTCTAAGGAAAAAGGTGTACCTGAATCCAGGAATGAACAAAGAAGGCAGAAATTTACCTGAAACTGTTTCCCCGGTATACCGCAACAAATCCGACTTGATGATATTACTCAACATATTGATTGTTGTTTTTAAACAGCATGATAAGCGTGCATTAATGTATTGGTATTGTGGATAAATGCTGATTTTGAGTAACCAGCTGCTATGTTTTTTTCCATTTCTAGGTATTGATTTGAATGAAGCATGGAGATAATACCAGTAGCAATAGATCGGGGTTCAGCATTGGTGAGCATGCCATTGATTCCATTGGAGATGTATTCAGGAAAGGCTCCTATTTTTGTAGCCAATACTGACTTACCCATGGCAAAAGCTGTCATCAATACCCCGCTTTGGGTGGCTTCACGGTAAGGACAAACAACAAATTTTGAGGAATGAATCAACTGGGAAAGTTTTTCTATTGACAAGTATTCATCAATAAATGTTACTTGGTGCGGATATTGGTCAAGGAATTTTTTGTCGAGATTGAAACCATTCGATTTTCCTGCGATGACAAAATGTTCGTTGGGATAGTCATTTAAAACCTTTGGGATAGCCTCAAGAAGAAGATCAATTCCCTTGTAGTAGGAAAGCTGGCCGAAAAAAAGAATGAAGGGATTATCAGGAAAAGATGATGGCTTGATTTGAGCTATAAATGAATAGGGTTGTAAGCGCAATTGATTGAGATTTGCTTTGATATGCTTATTGAATTTTTTATACAATCCTGAGGAATAAGAAGAGTAGAATGATATAGACATTGCTTGTCTCTTGTAAAAGAAACGAACCAAATCTAAAATGAATGATTCTTCGCCTACATGTGGAACAGGATCATGAATGGTCAAAACCATCTGCTTTTTTTTAAGAAAAAATAAAGATGAAATGGCTCGTCCAGAAGCTGTATCAAAATGTACAACATCATACTTTCGTGACCGTATCAGTCGCCCCAGGTGTATTCCTCCCATGATGCTGTCAACACCAAGCATACTTTTGCCTTTAAAGAAAAGAACTTCTACAGAGGAGATATTCTTAAAATAGGGTTGGAATAGCGCCCATTTTTCAATAGATAAAATTTGTTCCAGTTTTTCCAACCGGTTGTAGTTTGTCGTATCAGATAACTCAAAAACTGTACTTTTTCGGGAATCCGGAGAAACCTCAATCATAACATCAATATCAACATGGTCCTTGATGGACTGAAGTGTTTCAAGGCAACTATCAAGAAAATAAGTATGAACATAGTATAACACCCGGCGTCTCGTCATAAATTTGAAATTGAACAAATAGTCTGGTAGAAAGGAAAATAGATATGCTATACAGTACTGAACTTTTCTCTGTGAAATGCTTTTATATAAACAAGTATAACCAAAGCAAAAACCAGCCAGAAAAGAAAAAAGAAATAAAAGGCAGAAAAGAAAGTGGATAAGAAATGGTAAGCCAACAACAAACAAACAGATGATGTATAAAATAATACTGCATCTGACTGTTTATGTATTCCACTTTGCACCAAAATAAAATCTTGTGAAATGTGAAAAAAGAGGAATGAAATAAATATTGCATAATTGACAACCGCAATGTCTTTGAACATCATCAGCCCAAAAAAAGCAATGATAAAATTTATAGCAAGGCTTGAAATATTCAACCACATGTCTGTTTTCTCCATATGCATGGCTATGAGAAGATTGGCCTGGAGCAAAGCAGTAGGGAAAATAATAATTGTCCAAAACATTTGTATACAATTGGGAGCTGTATGGATATATTTCTCACCAAACAACAATGGAATCAGGAATCCAGCATAAGAATAGACAAAAGTGAATACAAGAAGTCCATAAAATGCGTATGCCAGAAAGACTTTTCTGAAGAATCGATTTCTTTCCCCTGGATCTGTTTTCCCTTTCTCAACCAAAATAGGAAAGACGGAAGCAGAAACCATAACAGGTATAATCTCTGCCATTGAAAACAATTTAAATGAGATTTCATAGTCGGCAACACTTTCAAACTGAAGTATTTTTGAGACGAGCAAACTACCTGTAGACCAATAAACAACTGAAAGACTGCCAATGACAATGAAATAGATATTTTTTTTAAGCAAATGACCTATCTCTTTTAGGCGTAAAGATCCTTTCCAAAAATGTGAAAAAAAGGTTCTGTCTGACAAGCCAAATCTAAAAAAAGAGTATAGGGTGAAAATGCGGAAAATGACAAGCAAAATAATTACAGTAAGAATGCTGATATCAAGATAAAGTAGAAAAGCAGCTAAGATAAATTTTACAAAAGCCTCAAGTGAGGTAAGCACAAATGATCTTTTCTGTTCATACCTTGAAACATTGATTGTTTTAAAAACATAGATGATATTATCAAAAATGATATTGATCCCCAATAAAAGGGAAATGTTTCTAACCAGATCTGAACTGTACAATGCGAAAGAAAGGAAGACATTGATAATATAGAAAAAAACACCTGCGAGTAACTGAATCTTAAAAAAACGGGGAATAATTTCTTGATCTAATTTATTGTAAGAGATTTCCCTGATAAACCATTGCGAGAGGCCAAGAGATGAAAATGACAATATCATTCCGTACAGTGTATTGGCAATGATGTAGCTGGAAAAATCAGAGGAATTGTACCTGCGGGCAATGACTATAAAAAAAAGGCTGAATATGATATTTTGGAAAACACTGGACAAAACGGCCCAAAATGAATTTCCAATAAGCTTTCCTTTGAAAAAGTTAGATATTTTAGACAATTTCTGTGTTCTTGGTATATCCATAATTGTCTTTTGAAGAAGCAATAAGCATGCACACAATAGAAACAATTAACAATTTGATCCGGATGTCTCCAAAAGAATAGACAGTATAAAATCCAATCATCCACGTAGTAATAGAAGAGACCAAGATTAGCAAGCTTAAGTCTTTGGTCTTAAAATACATTGCTACGCCTTCATAGATAGGTTTTAGAATAAAAAACATGGCTGCAAAAAATCCAACAATGCCAAACTCAGTCAGCAGTTTAAGGTAGCCACTCTCTGGATGATCATATAATGTAATTTCGTTATCGCTGATCCAATACTGGTCAGGATTATGAATCGAAACGTAATTGGCATAGTTTCCCATACCGATGCCAAAAAAGGGATGGTCTAAAAATATGGCAAAGGCATCCTGCCAAATGGCATATCGAAATGCATAAGAATCAGCAAGATCCGCTCTATTGAATATAGGAATGGCAGCAGAAAAATTGTAAACAAAAATAGATACGAGAATTGCTACAGAAATGATTGCCACCCTATACTGTGCATTTCCCAGAACAATGACAATCAATAACCCAATTAACCATCCGCCCAAACCTGCCCGCCCACCTGTAAAAAGAAGGGCAATCATTGAAAGAGCACAAAGCAACAAACCCAATTGAGAACCAGTCCCTTTGGCTTTGCCGGGCAGCAACAACATCATGAAACTAGATGCAGAAAGATATTGTGCATATTTTTGTGGGTCTTGGAAAAAACTTGGATACCGTATCGAAATTCCGCCTGCTACATTTATATTTTGAGATTTAGCAAATGAGAAGGAAGGGCCGAATATGAATTGAAAGACCAGAAAGATAAATGAAAACATCAAAGTGATTTTCATACAATGGAGAATGGTTGTTCGAAAACCAAGATCTAGTAAAAATTCATCAATCAAAACCTTAGCGAAAAAGAAAACTGCCAGAAGTTGAACGAAATCAGTAATTGTATCTTTGGATAAATCAGGTGACAAAAAAAGACCAACTCCTATTGACAATAGCAAAAACAGAAACAAATAAAAATAGGGGAAAGAACCTGTATGTTTTGTTGGATTGCGTTTATGGAAAAAAATAAGAAAAATTAGTGTGATAAATACAAATAAGGTTGTAGAAATAATACTTGGCAATAAATCTATACCCAAGAATGGGTAGGCAATAAAAATAAATTTTAAATACGACTTGTTATTGTCCTCCTTAGTGAATAGCATGGCATAAAAGAAAAGCATAAGCACTGCCAAGGCTAAAAACATTATAATTGTAGAAGTCATGCGCTATGCATTATTTTTTCTAAACCAAACGCCACTCATTCTGCAGATGTTTTCAGCAAAGGAGACATCCTTCAACACTTCAAATCGGGGCAGCATATATTTATCCTTGATATTTTCTGAGGTCAAATAAGCAGGCTTGGTTGTAAATGCCAGATGATATCCTGCGCGTTCAACCATCTTTATTTCCCTTTCACTGAAGTCGCCATTCGGGTAAGCAAAGCCGTTGATCTCATGCTGGAGGATGTCTTCTAACTGTTGTTTGGAATGACATATCTCCATATATACTTCCTCATCTGTGCACCTTGATAAAATTGGATGCGTTACAGTATGGCTGCCAATGATGATCTTTCCTGTTTTTTCTATCTCCTGGAGTTCATCTACTGTCATCGCTTCTCGTCCGACACAAAATCTGTCTTTCAATTTTACAAGCAATTCTAGCCGGGATTTATTCTCCATCAATTTTACCTGTTCGGGAGTAATATTAAGGTATCCTGTTTTGTTTGCAAGTTTGACATAAGACCACCAATAGCCATTTCCCACCAAGACCGGTTCGGTGGTGACAAAAATTGCTACCGGGATATTCTGTTGATGGGCCATTTCTACAATGTTTGTCTTATTTGTTTTCCAGCCATCATCAACGGTTAGTACCACTGCACCTTTGGGAAAAGGCATATTCCCTTTGGCAATATCATGCAATGTATTCAAGTCAATAAAAAATATTCCCTGTTCATTAAGCCACTTCATGCACTTTCCAAACAATGGCT
>CALPWM020000152.1 GCA_943327275.2 Chitinophaga pinensis | reverse complement strand
CTCCCTTGTTGCTCACCCATGGCACGTGCTGCGCTGCAAATTCCAGGTCTGTTTTCAAACGCTGAAGAATCACATCACGTTTAACAGACTTGAAGTCGAGTTTGGCTTCCGTCAGCTCTTTGAATGTAGCAGGTACATCACCGAACTGATTAACCAGTCTGTAATAAGCATAGGACCTGTAGAAATTTGCTTTACCAATGATTATATTCTTGGCAGCATCAGTAATACCCTTTACATCAACAATTCGGGTAGTGATGGTATTTGCGAGCCTGATTACGATATACCAGCGCTCCCAGTACCATCCGATCCTGTTAAAGTCGGAACTGTTCAGGTTTGCATCGGGTGTAATCAAAACATTGAGGTTTACGGCCGGGCCGAACTTATCTGTTGTTCCTTCCACCGCAACTTCTGAAAATAGATTTTCTGTGATGATAGGGTGTCCGTCTCCATAAAATTCATCCCTTACCTGACGCGCAATAGCTGCAAGACCGGCATTAAAACCCTTTTCGTCTATTAGGGTATTTTCAGGGGAGAAAAAAGAAAGTGGTTTTGGGGTGAGCCAATCCTTGTTACAGGACTGGGTCATGAGCAATACCACGACCAGGGAGGCCAGGTATTTTGTTAATCGGTTTAATTTCTGCTTCATATCAAATGATTTGAATGTTTCTGATAATTTTTTAAAGTGTCATGTTGATGCCAAATGTTCCATAAGAAGGAGTAAATCCTTTGTTTTCAGGATCAAAATACTCCCATGGCGAAACAGTCAGGGCATTTTGTATATTGAAATACACTTTCAAACTTTGAAGCTTTAGCTTATCAGTAAGGCGCTTTGGCGTAGTATAGGCAAAACTTACGTTGTTCACCCGGATGAAAGATGATTTCCTCCATACATTCAGACCGATACCTGAGCCCAATGAAGACATCATCCTGGCATAATCATCGATTTGGTTGGTGGGAGTCCAATAAGGCCTTTTGTAAAACTGAGCGCGATCATAGAAACGATCCACATTGGCTGCTTCGTTGAACTGGGAAAGCTGTCCGAATCTTCCATACAACTGGAATGAAACATCAAAGTTTTTATAAAGCGTGAATTCGTTTCTCAGGTTCAGGTTGAACCTAGGCGCTGTTTGTCCGAGGAAAACACGGTCATCAATGGTAAACTTGCCATCCTTGTTAACATCATCCAATTTGAAATCTCCAGGAGCAAATCCATAGGATCTGGCGGTTGCTGCTTCTTCCACCTTCCAGACACCGAGTATACGGAAATCCCAGATGGTATTGATGTTCCTGCCAATGAACCATCCGTTGGCACGGTCATCCTGCTCAGTCATTACCGTATTGCCACTGGCATCGGTAACAGGCACCTTGCCATACAAGCTGACGATCTCATTTCTGTTGCTCCAAACAGCAAGGCTGGATCTCCAAACAAAATTATTGCGTTTCAGGTTCTCTGTATTCAAGCTGAACTCAAAACCGGAGTTGTCCACTTTACCCAAGTTGGTTATTACACTACCAAAACCAGTGATATTGGGCAAGGCCCGGTTGACCAACAAATTGCTTGTGTTGCGGATATAATAATCAGCAGCACCTGAAATTTTTCCACCTTTCAGGCTGAAATCGAAGCCAAAGTTGACTGAGGCTTGTCTTTCCCACTGGAGGTTGGGGTTGGGCATGTTTACCGTTGCAACAGCTCCTACAGGAACATTGATACCACCAGGAGTTGTGTAGAGGTAGTTCGCTGAAGAAAGTTGCGCAAGGGCTGCGTACCTTCCGATTTCACGGTTACCATTTTCACCATATGAAACGCGTGCCTTGAGGTAATCAAGCACATTCAATGAATTCTTCATGAACTTTTCATCTGTGATAACCCAACCCAATGCAGCAGAAGGGAACAGTGCCCTGGGATTACCCTGTCCGAAGGCAGAAAATCCATCACGGCGGGCAGTGAGTGTCAACAGGTATTTGTCATCATATCCATAATTTACCCTTCCCATCAACGCATCACCGGTCTGGTACTGATCGTTGGCGCTGATGTTTCTGATGGAAGCTGCCTGAATACCATTCCAGCCGAGGTTATCGTTTGGAGAGTAGTTTTCAGCATTGATGGTATTGGAGAAGAAGAAAAACTCTTCTGCATTCACCAGCGCTGTTGCGTCAATAGAATGTTTGCCGAATTTCTTGTTCCACATCAGGAGGTTATCAAGCTGCCACTGGAAGGTTCTGTCCTCTCTTCTTGTTGTGATTCCACCACGGCTTTCCAAGAGTGGACGCTGAGATGAAATATGCTCGTAGTTCTGAACCCACTCAAAGCGTGGAGTGAAGTTGACCTGATAAGAAAACCCTGCAGGCAATTTACCCTTTGCATAAATTGAACCGAAAAGGTTATTGAACTTCAACATCCTTTTAACGTAAAAAGGAGTCATAAGAGGGTTGGTATTGTTACCCACATCATCATTGGCACTGGCACGCAAACGTCCGTCTGCCTGATACAGGCTTCCAAAAGGAGAGGTCCCGAGCATGTCTCCAATGCTTACGGGAGTCTGCCCTTCATCCCTGCTGGCGAATTGCATGTTCATACCAATGGACAGGAACTTGGCCACTTCTGTTTCCAGGTTCAACCTTGTCCTCAGTGTTTTGAATTGCTCACCCTGCGCCATGCCTGCATTTTCATAATACCCGTAGGATGTATAATAATTCGTTGCACCAGCCCTACCGGATACACTCACGGTATGGTCTTGCTGGTTTCCGTTCTTGTTGAGAATAAGGTCTTCCCAATCAATGGGTGTATTCTTAAGATAGCTTTCCTGAGAAATGGCCGATGTTCCCTGGTTTCCACCCACACGGTTCAACCAAACAGTCACAGGATCAGATGTTGCAGGGTTACCGCCCAGGGCAAGCCATTCGTTAACAGAAATACTCCCGGCAGGTAATTTACGTGGATCAACTGCCCAATACTTGATACCGGGCCTGGAAGTGGAGTCAAATCCACGTTGGCTCCAAATTACATCAGAACGCCAATCAAAAAATTCTTCTGGCTTCAACAAACCAGGCCATCTGGCAATCCTGTTGAGCGCATAGTTGGAATTGACGGTGATGGTTGGTTTACCTGATTTACCACGCTTGGTGTTAACAAGGATAACGCCATTGGCAGAGCGTGCGCCGAATACTGCAGCAGAGCTCGCATCTTTCAATACGTCAATTGTTTGTATATCGTTGGGATTGATATCAGAGAGGTCACCAGGATAGATTACCCCATCTACCACAATCAATGGAGAAGTAGAAGCTGTCAGGGAAGCACGTCCCCTTACTTGCAAGCTACCACCACCTTTTGCAGAAGCGTTGAAACCTACGTCCAATCCTGGAGCATTACCCCTAAGCATGTCCTGTACTGAACGGGGGTTCTCATTTTCCAGCTGCGTTGCCTTCACCTGGGCAACAGCACCGGTAAGGTCTTTTTTCTTGGCCGTTCCGTAACCGATAACCACGACATCTGTCAGCTGGTTAACCTGCTCACGCAAGGTTATTGTTTTGGCATTCTTTGCAGCCACTTCTTCAGTGATAAAACCACTGAAACTGATTTGTAAAACTGCATTGTCTGCAACGCCTTTTAAGGAAAATCGTCCGTTTTGGTCGGTTACAATGGCGTTTTTGGCGCCTTTAACAGTAACCGTTGCACCGGCAAGGGCATTACCCTTTGCGTCTGTTACTGTTCCCGAAATGTCTACTGGGGGCTTACTGAACTTCTCCGGCAAACTGGGGCCTGAGAGCGAAATTGTTTTTGCTTGAACCTGGGCTGTCATCAGTGTTAGCATACTGAGGACAGACATGTACAGGATCCTGCACGTGCTGTTTTTTCTCATAGCGAAGCATCGTTTTGGGTGTTAAAAAAATATGACAGATCTAAAGTAGTAAATTTTCACAATTTATCCGAAGGTTTATTGTTTTTTTAGCATCACGTATCTTTTTACGCAACAGATGGGGCTTTTCAATGGCAATTTCCATTTACCAATTCCTTGAATATTTTCCCTTATTGGGTTTATCTTTATCCTCATAGCCAATTGTCATTTTTTTTCCATCACATCGCATAAAAAACTGCCATGTCTCTGATCAAATCATTCTTATTTTCTGTCTTGATGGTCGTCAGCACCATTTCACTTGCCCAGTCCATCCCTACCCCAAAAGAACATTTTGGCTTCAACATTGGGGACAACTATCAACTGGCCAACTATACCAAAACGGAGGATTATTTTAAAAAACTTGATCAGGCATCCGATAGGGCAAAGCTGACAAGCATCGGAAAAACAGAGGAAGGAAGGGATCAATTCATGATGATCATCACCTCTCCCGAAAACCACCAAAACATTGAAAAATACAAGTCCATTGCACAGCGGATGGCAAGGGCAGAGAACCTTTCCGAAACAGAAGCAAAGGCCCTAGCCGCCCAGGGAAAGGCTATTGTCTGGATTGATGGTGGTCTTCACGCAACGGAAGTGGTGGGCGCACACCAATTGATTGAATTGGCCTACCAGCTCAACAGCAGGAATGATGCTGAAACAAAAGCCATCCTCGATAATGTCATCATCCTGATGGTGCATGCCAACCCCGATGGACAGGAACTGGTCTCCGATTGGTACATGCGCAATACAGATTCACTCAAAAGAACAACATCCTACCTGCCCAGGCTCTATGAGAAATATGCAGGGCACGACAACAACAGGGATTTCTACATGCTGAACCTCAAGGAAACCCAGAACTTGGGCCGCCAGCTGTTCATTGAATGGTTGCCCCAGATCATGTACAACCATCACCAAACCGGCCCGGCTGGCGCTGTTGTTGCAGGCCCTCCTTTCCGCGACCCCTTCAACTATGTATTTGATCCTTTGGTGATGACCAGCCTGGATGCTGTTGGTTCCGCCATGATCAACAGGCTGAATGCAGAAGACAAGCCAGGTTTCACCCAACGGGCAGGATCTCCTTATTCAACCTGGTACAATGGCGGCCTTCGCACCACCACCTATTTCCATAACATGATTGGCTTGCTCACGGAAATCATTGGCAGCCCTACTCCTTCCATCATTCCACTGGTCCCTGCCCGTCTGATTCCGAGCAGCGCAAACCCCAATCCGATTACACCACGCCCCTGGTTTTTCAGGAACTCCATCGACTACTCGGTTTCCATGAACTACGCAGTGCTGATGTATGCCACAAGACACAGGGATGAGTTGCTCTACAATATTTACAGGATGGGCAAAAACTCCATTGAAAAGGGCAGAAAAGATACCTGGACAAAGTACCCCAAAAGAAGCGACGAAATCACAGAGCGCTTCAAAAAAGAACAGGCACCCAGCGTTGGAACAGCAGGATCAGAAGGCATGGGCAGAAATGGCGGCGCCATCGCCATGAAAT
>CALPWM020000151.1 GCA_943327275.2 Chitinophaga pinensis | reverse complement strand
CAGGTGGTTAGAGCGTCGGATTCATATCCGCCGCGGCGGACTCGGGTTCAGGAGACGAAGAAAGAGTGTGAGAGGGGCTAGTGAGAATGAGATAAAATAATTAGGCGAGGTAGCTCAGGTGGTTAGAGCGTCGGATTCATAACCCGAAGGTCTCGGGTTCAACTCCCGATCTCGCTACAGTGTTATTCAAGAGAATAATCTACGATCAAAAAAGCAGGCATTAATAGCCTGCTTTTTTGATCGTAGGGAACTTCTCAAATACCCCTTCTAAACTATAGAATTCTCTCAAATCCTTATTTGGTTAGCATGCAGTTTAATCCTGGTTACACTATAAAGCTATGTAATTCAATTACTTATATTCCATTTTGACCTGCATTTATTTGGAAAATGTTATTACGCTAAGTTTTCTGTGGAATTTTTTCTCTTTTTTTTAAAATAGGCATCATTTTTTTGGTATGAATTTTGAAAATTGTGCTCTATAGTATTACGATTTAACTTGCTAATAACAATTTGTGGATTTTTCCCTTTCAAATGAAAATATTATTTGGGATAAAATGCTTTCGGGAGACCGTGAAGCATTGGGTAAACTCATGCATTTTTACTTCAGACCATTATCTAATTATGGTCTTAGGTTTACTACAGACAAAGAAGTTATAAAAGATGCAATTCAAGAACTATTTATCGTTGTTTGGGAAAGAAGGTCTCATTTAGCTGTAGCTGTTAACGTCAAATCATATCTATTTTCTTCTTTTAGGCGGTTGTTGCTCAGAACACTTAAGAAAATACATAAAACAGCTACACTGACACTTGATTCAAGTTACACGGAAAATTTCGCTCTTATTCTAGGAGTAGATGATAAAATCATACAAACAGAAGATGCGTTAAAACTGTCTAAACATTTTAATATTCTAATATCAAACTTACCAGATAGGCAAAAGGAGGTAGTGTATTTAAAATTTTTCGAATCGCTGAATCGTGAAGAAATATCGATTGTTCTTGAAATTGCACCTCAAACCGTTTCTAATATCCTTCAAATTGCGCTAGATAAATTGCGAAAAGGGACGCCAGTTTCGGTGTGGAAAGCATTAATGGTTCTTTTATTTATTTCATTCATTGAAATATTTATTCAATGATTTTGGTATGTCATTTAACTTTTTGTCTCTAGTACTTAAAATTGAGTTTACTTTTTATGCAAATCAATGATCCATACACTCAGTACAGTCTTGAAGAGTTCATTTGGGATGAACGATTCAGAAATGATGTATTGAAAGGCGAAGAGCGATTTGCTTATTGGGAGAATTGGATGAAATTAAATCCTTCTCAAAAGCCTAAAGTGGAGAAGGCGAGGCTGATCTTACTATCCATTTATGTAAAAAACGCATATTTTCATGAAGATGAAATTCAGCAAATTGTCAAAGATGTACAATTGATGCTGGATTCAAATCATGATGAAGAAATCACTCCAAGTACTACTTGGACTAATAGAATTTCCTATAAGTACCTTTTTATTGCTGCTTCAGTTGTAGTATTCTCTTTAATTGGTTGGATGTGGATTGGAAAGGATAAGGCAGTTGATTTTTCTTATAAACCATCATACGAAAATTTAATTAAGCAAGTAAATGAAAAATTGATTGAAAGGGAAAATCAAACAAATGCTCCGTTAATTATTACGTTTCCAGATGGGTCTAAAGCAATGTTAAGCAAGAGCTCAAAAATTAGTTATCCTGAAAATTTTTCGGGTTCAGAAAAGCGTGAAGTTTTTTTAGTTGGAGAAGCGTATTTTGAAGTCACAAAAAATACACAAAAACCATTTTTTGTATATACAGACGGGCTTGTGACACGCGTGTTGGGTACAAAGTTTAGAGTTAGGTCATATTCTGTAGACAAGGAAGTAGTGGTTGAGGTAACCTCAGGAAAGGTATCTGTTTTTGCTAACCCTGATTATTTGTCGGAGGATAAAAAGGAGTCTAACCAGCTGTCAAGTATTGTTTTAGTTCCCAATCAAAAAATAAGTTATTTAAAATCTGACGCATCAATTATAAAAACATTAGTTAACAATCCAATTGTTTTAACGCCTCCCTCTGAAGGAAAAATGTCATTCAATTTTGATAATACTCCAATTTTCACTGTGTTTAAAATTTTAAAAGAAAATTATGGTATAGATATCGTATTTGATGAAGAATTACTAACTGAATGTTCCCTAAATGCCAACCTGGAAGGGTATAGTTTATATGAACAATTAAATGTAATCTGTAAGGCATTAAATGGCAATTATGAGGTACTGGATGGAAGGGTTATCATTGTTGCAAAAGGTTGTATAAATAAATAATTAACCCTGTAGGGTATATAGATAATAATTAAAAGGCTTGTCATGAGAAAATCAATGTTTCCTCTTATACTTTTGTTTTTTGTACATATATATGGCTTTGCAAATTCGCAAAATGTAGCTGACAAAAAAATAACGGTTCAGGTTAGCAATCTTGAGTTAAAAAAAGTATTTAGTTTAGTCGAAAAGCAAATTCCGATTCGATTTGCCTATAGTGCTGAAAGGATTCAGTCATCAAGAAAAATTACATTAAGTATAGTTGATAAGCCACTTTCAGATTTCTTAGAAAAAGTTTCTAAGGAAATGGGATTTATTTATGAAGTAAGTGGAGAGATCATAATTTTAAAGCAAAATGAGAATTCGTTGTCATCTGTTAACCCGTCCGAAACCAACTTAGTGGTAGGTGGGGCAAAAGATATTCGTATAGTATCCGGTACAATTACTGATGAAAAAGGAGTAGCGCTTTCAGGTGTTTCTGTACAAGTAAAGGGCGCCAATATTGGAACTACTTCTGATCTTAATGGAAAATTTTCAATAAAAGTTTCTGATAATAATTCGGTTTTGGTTTTTAATTATATTGGATTTGCAGTTCAAGAAATCTTAGTAGGTGATCAATCTGTAATTGGAATCAAACTTTTGCCGAGTTTTGATAAGTTAGATGAAGTAGTTGTTGTTGGTTATGGCACACAAAAAAAGGTTACCGTAACAGGATCAATTGGAACAATTTCAAGTGCTGATATATTGAGAGCCCCAGTTTCAAGCGTAGCAAATGCTTTGGCAGGAAGGGCGCCTGGAATCATTACCGTTCAACGCGGCGGAGAGCCTGGAAGAGATATTGCAGATATATTTATTAGAGGTGTTGCTACTTTTGCAGGTGGATCAAGTGCTAGTCCTCTTGTTTTGGTGGATGGTGTTCAAAGAAGTTTAAATGGTATTGATCCCTACACAATAGAATCATTTAATATTTTAAAAGATGCTTCTGCTACTGCAGTTTTTGGAGTAAGAGGTGCAAATGGAGTAATTATCATTACAACAAAAACTGGTCAAGTTGGAAAACCACAATTTACTTTTTCAAGTAACATTGCAATGCAAAACCCTATTCGACTTCCCAATGAATTAAATTCGGTTGATTATGCAATTTTAAGAAATGTCGCGGAGGCTAATGATCAAAACAATCCAAATGCAAGACGATTTAGTGATTATGACATTGAAAGATTTAGAAAAGGGGATGATCCAATTTTTCATCCTAACATTCGATGGATGGATTATATGTTAAAAGATTTAGCTCCACAAAAACAATATAATTTAAATATAAGTGGAGGTACCCAGGATGCGAAATACTTTGTTTCACTTGGTCATTTGAATCAAGATGGTATCTATACAACTGGCGGACTTTTTCCTGAATTTAGTGCTAATCCTAATTTCAAACGATATAATATAAGAAGTAATTTCGATTTTAATATTTCAAAAAATTTCACTTTATTCGTCAAGTCTTCAGCAGAAATTCAAAACTCTAATTATTCGAATAGCGCAACAAGTGACATTTTCGGAACAATTCTTTCTGCGAACCCAATCATGACTCCAGTTTTATATGATGGAAAATTAATCAGAAATATTGATGGGTTAGCCGCTTGGAACATTTCAAATACACCATTATATCAAATGTTATTTAACGGGTTCAATGTAAACTATAGCAGCCGTATAAATATTAATATTGGTGGTAAGTATAAATTAGATGCCATAACAAAAGGTTTATCGGTTCGGGCTATGGGTGCTTATGATAGCTATTATTTACAAGCAGTTTCAAGAAGAAAGCAAATCCCAATGTGGGATTTAAGAAGAAATCCAAATGCTTTAACTTTTCAAGATTCCATTGTCCCAATACCTGTAGTAAATCAGTTTGAAGGTCCTGTAAGTTTTGTTGGCGAAAGTTTTAGTAAGAATAGAAGAATTTATGGAGAAGGAGCCATTGAGTACAATCGGACTTTTGGTAGCCATACCTTTTCTGGATTATTTTTAGGGACTGCAGAGCGGTTATATGATGGTGGAAATCAATTGCCATTCAATTATCTTGGATTGGTAGGGAGAATGACATATAATTTTCAGAATAAATATTTTGCTGATATAAATATTGGTTATAACGGATCTGAAAACTTTGCAGTTGGAAAACAGTTTGGTTTTTTCCCTTCCTTTAGTACAGCATATGTTGTATCTCAAGAAAGATTTTTTCCAAAAACAGATGCTTTTAGTTATTTAAAGTTACGCGGATCTTATGGTACTGTTGGTAATGATAAAATTGGAGGAAATAGATTCTTATTCTTGCCATCTTCCTTTGCATCTGGAGGCGCTTATTTTTTAGGGCTAGCCAATACCCCTGTTACAGGTTATCGTGAAGCCAGTATAGGAAATCCCGGCGTTACCTGGGAAGTTGCCAGAAAAGTTAATATCGGGGCAGATTTTAAATTTTTGAAAGATAGAATAACACTTACGGCAGACATATTTTCAGAAAAAAGAGAAAAAATTCTATGGAATTTAAATGTACCTGTCACTTTTGGACCTACAAATTTAATATCACCGTATAATATTGGTATAGCTGAGAATAAAGGATTTGAATTAGAATTGGGGTACAGAAATACGAATAGAAAAAATGGCCTTACTTATTATGCAAACGCAAATTTCACATATACCCAGAACAAGATTATTTATATGGATGAAGCACCTCAACCTTTTTCTGGTTTAGCTATGACAGGAAATCGAATTGGTCAACCAAAAGGGTTGATTGCTGAGGGTATTTACAATACTATAGATGAAATCAACGATCCCAAAAGACCAAAGTCTACTTGGGAAGGGGCTGGGCTGAAACCAGGAGATATCAAATATAAAGACGTTAATGGTGATGGTATAATAAATGATAATGATCGAGTAAATATAGGGAACCCTAATATACCGGGAATCATATATGGCGCAACCCTTGGGGCTCAATATAAAGGGTTTGAGCTCTCTGTATTTTTTCAAGGTGCTGGCAATGTTTCAACTTATTTAACAGGCGAATCTGCATGGCCATTTATTGCTGGTACTAAAACT
>CALPWM020000150.1 GCA_943327275.2 Chitinophaga pinensis | reverse complement strand
TCGTGTTCAGGGAGTTTTGCGGTATGTAGAACATGCTCTTCATCTTCGATCAATGCCCACTCGAAAGATTTTTTTGAACCATATACTTCAAAGCTCTCGCGGTACTGGCGCGCAACATCAAAAAGTGACCTGTACACATAGGCACTGAGGTCAGAATTTTTAAACTTGATATGGGCCGTTTCAACGGCAAAAGGTGAGTTGTGGATTTGTGCAAGTTCTTCCCTGATGGTTCCTGAACCAAAGCAGGAAACATACTCGGCTTCGAGCTTCAACAAGCCGGCAACCGGGCCAACACAATGGGTTGCATAATGCATCGGGGGAAGCCCAGGCCAATAATCAGGCCATCCGTCCATGTCTTGCTGGTGCGATGCCTTGAGGAATTGGACCTTGCCCAATTCACCCTTCTCATACATTTCTTTTACAAAGAGAAATTCGCGTGCATAGACCACGGTTTCCATCATCATGTACTTCTTTCCGGTTTCCTTGCAGGCTTTCACAATCTTCATGCAATCCTCTACACTGGTTGCCATGGGAACAGTACAGGCAACATGTTTACCTGCATACAACGCTTTCAATGATTGTTCTGCATGGTTGGGAATGGGTGAGTTAATATGTACTGCATCCACCTGAGGATCTTTGAGCAGTTCATCATAATCCGAATATCTTTTTTCAATCCCAAAGGCATCTCCGATGGCATTGAGCTTTTCCACGTTGCGCTGACAAATGGCATACATGTTTGCATGCGGATGCCTTTGGTAAATGGGGATGAACTCTGCACCAAATCCGAGTCCGACGATGGCAATGTTTATTTTCATGTTATATGCTTTTTAAATATTGAATGCTATCATTGACGAGTTGCATTTCAGATTCAAACATGTTGCGCCAGATGTTGGCAGCACTGAGTTTGCTGCTGAATGCCTCTATACTGATCATGCCCTGGTAATTGATGTCCTCCAGTGCTGTTAAAATATCCTTGAAATCAACATGACCGCTTCCCAAGGTGCCCCGGGTGTTTTCAGACAACTGCACGTGCACCAATCTGTTGCCCATTTTTCTGATGGCATCGCCAAGTTTGGTCTCTTCAATGTTCGCATGAAAAGAGTCGAACATGAGCTTGCAATTGGGGTGGTTGATCCGATCCACCAAAGCAATCAACTCACCGGTGCAGGAAACCAGATAGCTCTCAAACCTGTTCAGGTATTCAAGCCCAAGGGTGATGTTCAATGATTTGGCATGCTCAGCCAAGGCAAATAGGTTTTCTACAGCCCATTTATTTTCTTCATCGGATGATTTGCTTCCTGTAAATACACCAAGAGCCGAGTGATAAGGACCGGTGAGCAGGCTGGAGCCCAATACCTGCGCACATTCCAGGGCCTGCTTGTTTCTTTCAAGGGTTTTATACCGCATGGCTGGATCCGCACTGATTTGGTGATGATCGGGTCCATTGATGGTTACTGCAACCCTGTCGAGCTCCAATTCGTCCAACTTTTTCCGCCATGGTTCCCAATGGCTGGGATTGGTATCAAAAATGGGGACTTCCACACCATCGTAACCAGCAGCCTTGATTTGCTCCAATACCGGAAAAAGGGATGCATCGATATCTGTTCCCCATAGCAGCAAATTCATTCCGATCCTGTTGGTCATGGCAAGTGGTTAAGCGGTCGACAAATTAGTCAAAATTGATGAGATTCTTGAACGGATTTCAGCCAACAAAAAGTTCAATTCTATCACAAGCGTTTGCATCCCGTACATTTTTTTTACTGGTCTTTCGAAACAGATTTGGCCAAATTGCTTAAATTCATCGACCCAACCAACCTGCTCTATCATGTCAACAACAGAACGCTTTACAGCCCTTGATGTATTCAGGGGGATGACAGTATGCTTCATGATCATCGTGAACAACCAAGCCGGATCAGCCCCGTTTGAACCGCTTGAACATGCTTCCTGGCATGGATTTACACCAACAGACCTTGTATTCCCTTCCTTCCTCTTTGCGGTGGGCAATGCCATGGCCTTCACTATGCCTAAAATGGCTGGAATGGGCAATGGAAAGGTGGCTGGTAAGATTCTCAAAAGAACTTTCCTGATCTTTTTAATTGGATACCTATTGTCCTGGTATCCGTTTGTAAGCATCAATAATGCTGGCGAATGGGTGCCTAAAACCATTGACAAGACCAGGATTTTTGGTGTGCTGGCGCGGATTGCACTCTGCTATGGAATTGCAGCAACAATGATTCATTTTCTTTCAAGAAAGGCCATCATCTTTGCAAGCATTGCCATTTTGCTGGGCTACTGGCTGGCATTGTACCTTGGAGGAGATTATACCATGATGGGAAATCTTGGAGTACCCATTGACAAATGGCTGGTGGGCGAAAACCATATGTACAAGGGTGAAGGGATTGCATTTGAACCAGAAGGATTCCTGAGCACTTTCCCGGCTGCCATAAATGTGATCATCGGGTATTTCGCGGGGGTACTGCTGCGCGAAAAAGGCAAAGATTATGAGGGCATTGCAAAGGTATTGCTGGGCGGTGCAGCCCTGATGGCGATTGCCTATTGCTGGAACTACAGCTTCCCCATCAACAAAAAGATCTGGACCAGTTCTTACGTTTTGTATACCTGTGGCATCTCCATGTTGTTGATTGGATCATTGGTGTATTTGAATGCCAAAACAACCTTCCGGACAGGCAATTATTTTTTTGAAGTATTCGGGAAAAATCCACTCTTTATTTACGTCTTATCCAGTTTCATCCCAAAGACCTTCAACCTGATCAGGGACGCAGACGGCAGAAGCCTGACCGCTGTGATCAGCAAGGATTTCTTTCAGAAAATTACACCCGGCCCATGGGGCGCGTTGCTGTATTCCATTGCGCTCATGATGGTTTGTTGGCTGGTGGGGTATATCATGGACAAGAGGAAGGTTTATGTAAGGGTTTAAGTAGTTGAAGGGGTTGAAGGAGTTGAGGGGGTTGAAGAGAATTATATAATTGGAGGAAGCTCTTCATACAAAAAAACTTCTCTTGGTTCTTCGAGTTGTCTGAAATCCTTTCGGATGGTATGGAATTCCAGCTGTTCTGCTGGCAATTGAAACCTTGCCAATGCTGCTATCTGTTCAACAGAAAGATCATCCCTGATCCACTGCTCCGCCTGGTCTTCGGGAAGGATGACAGGCATTCTCTTCTTTTTGTTGTGGATTTTTTCCATCAGTGGATTGGCCGCTGTCGTCAGGATGGAAAAACTGTCGACCACCTCCCCAGACTCCTGATCCACCCAGGGATTGTAAATCCCAGCCATGAAAAAATACTCCTGTCCCTTAACCGAAACATAATAAGGATAGGCTGTATCTTTTCCTCCAAGGGGTGTAAAATGCCGCCATTCATAAAAGCCGGATGAAAGCACTAGGCATCTTCTCTTCAGTGCCGCTTCCTTATAAGTGGGTTTATTCAAGACCTCTTCCCCGATGGCATTAAGGGTATTGTGAGGAATGTCTTTCCTACCTGTTTTGGCGTTTAATCCTCCCTTTCTGAAATGAAGCAAAGATTCAACAGAACGAATATAGGAGGGGATGAACTCCCAATGCATCATCACGGGAACAAAATCATTACCACCATCGATCGGCTTAAGTACCGGCCAAAAAGGATAGTCAAACCCACTGGCATAGGGCTGATCAAGGTTCAACTGCAGGTCCTTGATTTTTTTTGCCTTGTTTTTGAGCTTGATATGTTCAGCCCGATTTACGTCTATTCCGTTATGAAAACACATGCCCGCAAATTATGAAATGGTAGCCCCCATGTCAAAATATTCTCAAAATCGACCCATAAACCTTATTTTTGTTGCTCTCAAAAGACAATAATGGAATACAATACCAATCGAAGTCACCTTGTGATGAGGGAGTACGGTAGGCATGTGCAGCAGATGGTAGGTCATATCCTTTCCATCGAAGACAAGGAAAGAAGACTAAGAAATGCACAGGCAGTTATAGAACTGATGGGGTTCATCAACCCACAACTCAAGAATATCGAGGATTACAGGCACAAGCTCTGGGACCATCTTTTTTTGATTTCAGATTTCAAACTGGAAGTGGAAAGCCCCTATCCGATTCCTACGCGGGAGTCGCTGATGGCAAAGCCTGCACCCTTGCCTTACCCTAAAAGGCATCCGAAATACTATCACCTTGGAAAACACCTTGAACTGGTGATTGCCAAGGCAATGGCCGAGGAAAATGAGGAAAAACGCTCTGGCTTCTCTCATATCATTGCCTACTACATGAAGCTTGCCTACAATACATGGCACAAAGAACTGATCCCTGATGAAAGCATCAGGAGTGAGCTGAACTCCATCACAAAAGGACAGCTTGAATTTACCAGCACGCCATTTGTAAGGGCTTACAGGGAGCAGGATGACCGTTTCCAAAAACGCGGTAAAGGCGGTGGATTCCAACAACGCAATCGCCCGAATGGTGGCGGCAATGCTATTGGCGGAGGAAAAAACAGGCCTCCCCAGAAATTCGGGAAAAAGCGTTTCAAGTAAGGACCTGAAGTCATTTTGACTTTTATGAAAGCTTTTGAAGATCCAGACACCATGCGTGAAACAGAACAGCATAAGATCATCATCCTGACTGCACCATCAGGCGCCGGCAAAACAACCATCAAGACCAGACTGCTTGCGGCCATGGCCGAGCTGCTCTCTTTCAGCGTCTCCGCAACCACTAGAAAGATCCGTGGTGGAGAGACCGATGGAGTTGATTATATTTTCATTGCAGAAGAACAATTCAAAGAAAAAATCGACAAAGATCAGTTTGTGGAGTGGCAGATGGTCTACCCTGGAATGTATTACGGCACTACCGTTGATGAAATGAAAAGGATCTGGAGTGAAGGCAAAACACCCTTATTGGATATTGATGTAAAAGGTGCCTTGAATGTAAAAAAAATGTTTGGCGAACGGGTATTGACCATCTTCATCGAACCGCCATCCATCGAGATCCTGCAACAAAGATTGATGAGCAGAGGAACTGAATCTGCAGAGCACATCCATACAAGAATCAGCAAAGCCAAAGAAGAAATGGAATACAGGAATAGCTTTGACAAGGTAATCATGAATGATGACCTTGAAAGGGCTACAAACGAGGTGAAGGAGATCATCGCCAAATTTCTTGGTTAGCAACCAGGAATGCGCATGCCTAAATGAACACTATGGGAACTCTTTTATTGTCTGGCATTTTGATTGCTTTTTTACTGGCAGGTTTTTTTGCCGGAGTAGAAGTTGGTTTTGTGTCACTCAACAGGTTATCGATAGAGTTGCGGAAAAAACAACGTTCCAAAAGCGCTTATACCCTTTCCGCCTACCTTGATGAGCCTGCAAAGTTCATCAGTGCGATGCTTGTGGGCATCATCATAAGCCTTGTCATCTATGGCCTGTTGGTAGATGAATTTCTGACCCCACTTTGGAAAACCACCG
>CALPWM020000149.1 GCA_943327275.2 Chitinophaga pinensis | reverse complement strand
ATTGTTGATATTAGTTGTGGTGCCGAGTGCTACGCTGGAAAACCCGCCAAACTCGTTGAACTGGTTGGTGCCGGAGCTTCCATTACCATCAATATCGTAGGTGTTTAGCCTTACATTCTGAAGGATAACTGGAGTGCCGAGAGTGGTGCTGTTGTTATAACTGCCCCCCAGAATAAAATCAAATCTAAAATCACAACTTCCCCCGCCTGTTTTGAAACTAAAAGTTGGGGCAAAAAACCGATCCTTATTTGCAGACATACCTGTACCCGTTGCAGCAGAATAGTCAAAAGGTGTCGTTCCCGCTTCAGGACTTGCTGGTAACTGAAAGCTTCCATTGGTTAGGGCTACTGTTCTAACAATACAATCAATGGCCTGGCCTCCAATAGTAATTACGTTTGTGTAAAGGGTTACATTGCCTACAGCAGACCCATCCGTACCTACTTTGTGTATTTTATTTGCTGCGAGAAAATCTATGTTTCCGAAATTGGCATTGAAGACCGCCTGCCCCTGGGAAAAGAGCACCATCAGATGGAGGATGAGGGATATCCCTACAATACGGGGGATGTATCCCCTAAGGAGGATTGGTTTCATTGGATTCGGATTTTGCAGACCAATTGACCTGCAATCCATTTAACGAATCCTTTGCACGCAATATTGCAACCCGAAGGAATGAAAAGTTAAAATAAACTCAAATGAATGGTTTTATACAGGATTTGAACGTATTTATACTTGAAAATCTTAATCCATTCTGAGGAACACCTGCTTTCCTCCAACAATGGTCCTGAGCACCCTGACCTCTTTAATTTTTTCCGGAGCGATGCTTAAGATATCCTCTTCCAGCACAGTGAAATCAGCATATGCTCCTGCTTTTAGTATCCCAATCTTCCCTTCAAGAAAAGAACCATAAGCGTTGCCTGCGGTATAGGCCCTGATGGCATCTTCAACCGATATTTTTTCTGCGGGATACCATCCCCCTGGATTTTTGCCATCTCCCGTAATCCTGGTAACCGCACTGAATACGCCATACATCGGATTGACAGAAGCAACAGGCCAGTCTGAACCAAAACTGAGGTTAACACCTTTGTCGATCATGCTCCTGAAGGCATAGGTACCCTTTAGCCGGTTGGTATCAAGCCTTTTATACGCCCAAATACCATCATCATACATATGATAAGGATGCATGGAAGCAACAACTCCTTGTTTAGCAAAATTGGCAATGGCATCCCTGCTGACATGCTGGGCATGCTCCACCCTGAAACGCCTGTCCCGCGGGCCATTCAGCTTTGCAGCATCTCTGTAAACAGAAAGGATAAAATCATTGGCCCTGTCGCCAATGGCATGCACCGCAACATGCAAGCCGGCCTTGTCTGCCCCTGTTACCCATTTCCGCAAAAGATTGGTATCGGTGATGTTCAGGCCATGCGAATGAGGATCATCCAAATAAGGTTGATGAAACCATGCGGTGGTTGAACCCAGCGATCCATCTACATAACCCTTCAAGCCACCCCATTTCAACATGTCATCTCCCCTGCCATTCTTTTGGACAAAACTGTCAAGCTTTTCCCAGGTGGCCAGTGGAACAAATGAATACATCCGCAAGATCATCCTGTCGGTACCAGCAGCCCTTCGGTATGTTTCCATGTCGTTCCAACCACCATAGGAATTCATGTCGTTTACATGGGTCACCCCTCTTTCGACAGCATACCTGGCGGCGGCGTCAAAATATTGATCCAATTGGCCTTTTGTAGGTTCAGGGATAACCTTATTGATCAGGCTCATGGCAGCATCCTTAAAAATGCCTGTAGGCTCACCCTTTGCATTCTTGACCAATACCCCTCCGTCTGGAGAAACCGTTGATGCATTGATACCCGCCAATTCCATGGCTTTTGAATTGGCAAATGCCATATGGTTATCATACCTGGAAATGAACAAGGGATGGTTACCAGTAACAGAATCAATCCATTCTTTGTTGGGCAATTCACCTCCCCAATTCTCATGGTCCCAACTGCCTTCCAATACCCATGTTGAATCAGGATAGGCCTTGCAAAAGGCTTTGATTCTGTTGATGAATTCTTGCCGGGTCAAGGCATCTTTCAACTGTACGCTTGCGAGGCTGTAGCCTGCAGAAAGAAAATGGGTATGGTTATCGGTAAAGCCCGGAAGCAGGCGCTTCCCCTGAAGGTCAATCACCTCAGCCGCTTCATATGTTGATGCATCATTGCCAACATAAACAATTTTATCCCCTTTGATGGCCATGACAGAGGCAGTTGGATTGCTGCTGTCGCCGGTCCAGATTTTTGCATTGATATATACCTTGTCTGCCTGGGGCTGGCTACAGGCAATAGCCAGGATGGCAAGGGTCAGCAGAGAGAAAAACTGTTTCATCCGAAATAATTTGGCGTAAAATTAAGCTATCAGATAGCATCTATTGATTAATTTTAAACAGATAATTCGGTCATGCGCAAGTACAAGACATATGCCACTGCTGTATTGATGCTCCTGGTGGTAGCATGCTCCAAAGAGGTGATTGAACAATTCGTGGGCTTCAAAACACCCTACTATTTTCCGGCCACTACCTACGATTTCAGCAAAAACCATGTAAGCAAATCAGGATTTGAATTGGGTAAAACGATTTTCTATGATTCAACCTTGTCTATAGACAATTCAACCAGCTGCGCTTCCTGCCACATGCAGTCTTCGGCCTTTACCCATCATGAGCATAGCCTTAGCCATGGCCTTCATGGAAGCCTGACCAGTAGAAACGCACCTCCCATCATGAACCTTGCATGGAGCAATTCTTTCATGTGGGATGGAAGTGTTGACAAGCTAGACCAACAACCGATAAAGCCTTTTACGAATAGTCTTGAAATGGGGGAAACAATGCCCAATATTCTCAAAAAAGTCAACAGCTCAGGCATGTACAGAAGCATGTTCAAAGATGCTTTTGGTACAGCGGTAGCCACAGAAGATCAGTTGTTGAAGGCCCTTTCCCAATTCATGGTGATGGCCGTAAGCAAGGACGCAAAATATGATAGTGTAAGGAGAGGCCAGGCCACGTTCAGCAAAGCTGAAAAAGATGGCTATGATGTTTTTGTACAGAAATGTAATGCCTGCCACAGTGAGCCATTGTTCACCGACAACAGTTTCAAAAACACAAAACTTCCACCCAACGAGTTGATGGATTCAGGTCGGTATGTTGTTACCAGAAATATCAGCGACCTCTACCGGTTCAAGGTGCCCAGCCTGAGAAACCTTGGCTATACCAAGCCCTATATGCATGACGGAAGGTTCAGTACGATTGATAGGGTATTGGACCATTACAATGCCAACCTCTTCAGCATCAGCGCAGACGAGCGCATCAAATTGAAGGCCTTTCTCTTGACGCTTGACGACAAGGTTTTCGTTAGCAATCCTCTTTTTGAAAAAGGAATGAGCCATTGATTGACATTGAAATCAAGTATTGTAGGATTGTAGCAGAGCATTATCAAGATTCGATTGTCTACACATGCTTCCATATCTCAATAAAGAAATAAATGGCCGATATCAGGGTGCCGATGGCAACTACGCCCGTAAACACCATCAGCCCGTAAGAATATTTCTTCAAATCACTTTCAATTTTTTTGATGCGGGCATTTTCCAATTTTTCCCGCACACTTTTTTCGGCATACCCGCCACTCCCTTCAAAGACAATGCCTTCCAATGAGATCGTAAGTGGTTCAATACTGATGATGTACTTGTCAATCAACAAATGATGAAAGAGTACATTGATTTCCCATTCCTTTAAAGCATATTTTGCAATGACCATTTCAGTCACCATTTCTTTGGTTGTTTTTGGGGCTTCCTCCTGATAAAAATTAACCCCATCATTGATGTTTTCATATTCATTGATCAATGAAAAAAGAATAAAATCCAGCTCCTTGATATAATCCTTGGTCATTGTATATGATTTGCTTTGCTTTCTTTTTCTGCTGCCACCCTTTTTGATCCGATTAAGATACCTTGTTTGTTTCTTCTAATCGGAATGAGGTTTATTCCAGTGGAAGAGATGACAAATTCCCTGACTTCTTTTGAATGGTCCATTCCCCTGGATTTCATGACATACATGCTTCTGTTGCGTTCTCCTTCCAACTCCAAATCTTCAACCATGATCCAGGTATCCACCATTGATGAAATCCCTTCATCACTGGGGTTCTGGGAAATGGAACCAATTGTTATTGCCGCCGAAAACATGACGGTAATTTGCTTTGTCTTTAAAAAATCAATGAACCTCGTAAGCATGCTGCGCACATCACTGTTAGGCCCCTCTGTCATCAGATTGGTGATGGGGTCAAGCAAAATAACATGGGGTTTTATTTTTTTTATGATTTCTTTGATGGCCATGAAATGCAATTCAAGATTCTGCAAAGTAGGCCTGGCAAAATAAAATTGCAACATGTTTGCTGCAAGATGGGGCTGAAGGTTCATGCCTATCGATGCCATGTTTCTGATGATCTGATTCGGCGCTTCTTCAAATGCACAAAAAAGACAGGTTTGTTTTTTAATACATACATCATTTGCAAATGATGCAAGAACACTTGATTTACCCGTACCTGCTGTACCCGAAACAAGAATACTGCTTCCCAAATAAAAACCTTTGTTGTCAAGCATTTCATCCAATTTTTGAATGCCTGAGGATATGCGTTCAGTACTTGATTTTTGTTGAAGCCCCTGACTGATCAGAGGGAATACAGTCAACCTATTTTCGTCAATCGTAAATGGATATTCATTCAATGCATGTGGAGAGCCCCTGAACTTCAAGATCCTCAATCTTCTTGTGCTGATCTGATTGGTTACCCGGTTGCTTAATTCGATTACACAGTCTGCAATGAGTTCCTCCAAACCCATGCGTGTCAAAAAAATATCGCCCAATTCAGCAGTCACAATGGCTGTAACTTTTTTCTCTTTTAGCCATGAAAAAAGTCTTTTGAATTCTGAACGCAAAATATGCCTGTCCAAACTTGCAAAAAGCGTGTCCAAAGAATCTAGCACCACCCGCTTGGCATTCACTTTATCAATGGCTTGCTCAAGCCTTACAAACAAACCATCAATTTTATAGGTACCAACTTCTTTGCTGATATTTGAGCCAATTTCTAAATGCTCTAGATAAATACTTTTGTTCTCTATGAATCGATTGATATCGTAACCAAGAGAAGAAACATTGTCCAGCAACTCATCCGTTTTTTCTTCGAAAGTCATGAAAACACCCGGCTCATTGTACATTTCAATTCCGTTGATGATGTATTCCATGGCCATGAATGTTTTACCACTTCCAATGGAACCAACCAACAGTGTTGGCCGATTGAGTGGAAGACCGCCAAAAGTAATATCATCAAATCCCTTTATTCCTGTAGAGGACTTCATCAGTTTATAGCGCTCGGGATACCGAATTTGGTCAACTTTTTTATTTTGAATATTGCTTTTCAT
>CALPWM020000148.1 GCA_943327275.2 Chitinophaga pinensis | reverse complement strand
CTTCTGCACGGTCTTTTTGGTGCCATGAGCAACTTTGCGGGCATCATCAACCATTTTCGCCATACCCACCAGGTTATTGTACCGCTTTTGCCATTGTTTGAGTTGGATTTGCTGCACACCACAGTTGGCGGTTTAGAAAAATACCTGACCAAATTCATTGATCACCGCGGTTACAGGGGGATACACCTATTGGGCAATTCACTGGGTGGCCATGTGGCACTGGTACATGTTCTCAAAACTCCTGCCAAAGTAAAATCATTGATCCTTACCGGAAGTTCGGGCCTTTTTGAAAATGGGATGGGTGATACTTATCCCAAGCGTGGAGATTATGAATACATCCGGAAAAAGACAGAAATGACTTTTTACGATCCCAATACCGCGTCCAAGGAATTGGTGGATGAGGTGTACCAGATTGTCAATGAAAGGATGAAAACCTTGAAGGTCATCTCTTTGGCCCGCTCTGCAATCAAAAACAACCTAGGTGATGAGCTCCGCCAGATCAAATTGCCCACCCTCCTGATCTGGGGAAATAACGATAGCATCACCCCACCATTTGTTGGCAGGGAATTCAATAAATTGATTTCCAACAGCGAGCTGCACTTCATTGATCACTGCGGACATGCCCCCATGATGGAGGTGCCAAACGAGTTTAACGTAATTCTTGCAGAATTTTTACAAAAACAAGAGACAACTGCAGCCAATTAAGAGTAATATTGGTCTATCAATATAGAATATGACCTACTGCAGCCAATTGCTTGAATCCTCCATGATCACCGTTGACCTCCACGATACGGTCAGCCACGCAATGGAAATGATGGATGAAGCGAGGATTGAACATATCCCTGTCCTGGATGGTTTGCAATATCTCGGAATGGTTGCATTTGATGAACTGGAGGATGCAGATCCAACGGCAGAGGTCATTTCCCTCCAGCATCGCTTTATCAAACCTTTGGTGCGCACAGGAGACCATTTTCTGCAGGCACTCCGCGTGAGGACTAAGTTTTATATCGATCAGGTGCCAGTGGTCAATGAGCATAATGAATGGGAAGGTGTCATTGGAATGGCAAAAATGCTGGACCAGATTTCCCTTTTGTCTGGCGTTTCTGAATCCGGATCAATGATCGTGCTGGAGATACCCAGGCATGACTATGCACCAGGAGAGATCAACCGTCTTGTAGAGTCCAACGATGCCATGATCATGCAATTGAATTCCATTCAGGATCAACATACTGGGATGATGCAGGTTGTGCTTCGCATCAACAAGGAAGAAGTTTCTGATGTTGTTGCTACTTTCCAGCGGCACGAATACAATGTCCTCTATTACTATGGGGATGAATCCTATGACAATTCCCTGCAGAATAACCTGGACCACTTGATGAATTACCTGAATTTGTAAGCCCTTGTTGGGCGCTAACTGAACAACCCCATGAAAATCCTGCGGAATTTTTTTTCGCTATTGTTCATCTTCAACTGTTCGCTGCAAGCGCAGGACCAATCAGTTATTGAACACCAGGATGATCCTGTTTTGAAATCATCGCATGTCATCATCCGAAACTTTATCATTCAGGGAAACAAAAAAACCAAACCCTATATTGTTGCAAGAGAACTGGTCTTTCAAAAAAATGACCCCTATTCCATCTCAGACTTGCTGGCCGGATTGCAAAGGAGCCGTCAAAACCTCATGAATACTGCTCTTTTCGTTGATGCCAATGTGAGTTTCACCAATTGGTACAATGACTCTTTGGATATTTTCGTTGATGTAAAAGAGCGGTGGTATTATTTTCCGCTTCCTTATCTGAAGCCCGCAGACAGGAACTGGAATGTATGGCTGAATGACTTTGGTTTGAATCCTGATCGATTGAACTATGGCTTGAAATTTTTGGGAAGGAATATCACCGGAAGAAATGATAAGCTCAACGTTTGGCTGGTCAATGGGTATACGCAGCGGGCCACCATGAAATATTACAATCCGTTTTCTGACAATTCCCTTAGGCATGGATGGGGATTTGATGTTTCCTATTCCCGCAACCGGGAAATCAACCACAATACCATTGACAACAAGCAGGCATTCTACAAGGATGAAAACAAGTTCATCAGAAAACAGGTTTATCTTGGAGGCGTTTACTCTTACCGCAAAGGCTCTATCGCGCGGCATTACCTGAGGCTGGGTTATCAGATGGAATCCATTGCCGATACAGTCGCCGCCTTGAACAGGAACTATCTCGGATCTTCAGCAACCAGGGTTTCATTTCCTGAATTGCGTTATACCTACCAGTATTATGATGTCAATTATATTCCTTATCCCACCAGTGGAAAAACGATAGAGGTTGAATTTCTGCGCAGGGGAGGACTCAACAACAAGGTCAATCTTTCACAGTTTTTCATTCATTTTGGCAAGTATTTTTCTCTTCCGCACAAATTTTATGTGACCACCATTGCAGAAGGCCATATCAGGGTTCCATTTGATCAGCCTTATTTCAATCAATTCATGTTAGGATACAACGATTCATATTTGCGCGGTTTGGAGTATTATGTGGTGGATGGGGTTGCTGGAGGATTTGTTCGCAACACGGTAGGGAAAGAGTTTTTCTCCTATAAACTCAAGACAGGCCTGCGCTCAAAAACGTATTCATCCATCCCGTTCAGGTTCTATCTCAAAGCCTATGGCGACCTGGGTTATGTCTATAATAAAAACAACAATCAACTCAACATGCTGAACAATAAAATGCTGTACACAGGCGGAATTGGCCTGGATATCATCAGCATATATGACGTTGTATTGCGCATTGAATACAGCTTCAATCAGTTGAACCAGAATGGGCTTTTTGTGCACAAGGCAGATCCAAGGAATTGATAGAAAAATTTCCAAACAAGCCTATCGGCCAAACATTCGTTACTTTTGCAACATCATGAAAGTAGCCATATACAGCAGGGGAGGAGAAACCGTTCAGGCCCAAGACCTGATCAACCTCACAGAGGCCTTGCTCAATGCCGGCATCTCTCCTCTAGTTTACAGCGCGTTAAAGAACCAGTTCCAAAACGAACTTTCAGCACGGTATTCCGAAACCTCAGGATTTCAGTCTTTTGCTGATGCCAATGATCTTGACGAGTCCATTGATGCCTTGATTTCACTGGGTGGCGATGGCACCCTGTTGGATACTGTTTGTTTGGTGCGGGATAAAAAGATTCCTGTTTTGGGTATTAATTTCGGCAGGCTCGGGTTTCTTGCCAGCCTGGGGAAAGACAATATTGACGAGGCCGTTCAATCGCTCAAGGCCCGTAGTTATGTGCTCGACAAACGTGGATTGTTGCACCTGGATGCCAGTGTGCCATTGTTTGGCGATGAACCTTTTGCCCTGAATGAATTCACCATCCACAAGCGTGAATTCTCTCCCATGATCAAGATACATACCTATCTGAATGGAGAGTTTCTCAACACCTTCTGGTCAGACGGATTGATTGTTTCAACACCTACGGGTTCTACGGGCTATTCATTGAGTTGCAATGGGCCAGTCATTTTTCCGGACAGTGAAAGCTTTGTCATCACCCCCATTGCTCCCCATAACCTCAACATAAGGCCTATTGTGGTGCCCAATCACCATGTTATTTCATTTGAGGTGGAAGGTCGGGTGGATGATTTTATTTGCACCCTCGATTCAAGGAAAGAACTGGTTGACAAGAGTGTTCAACTGGCCATTAAAAAAGAACAATTTTGCTTCAACCTGGTCAGGCTCAATGAAAATAATTTCCTCAAAACCCTTAGGGAGAAACTGACCTGGGGCTTTGATACAAGGAACAGATAGCAATAAACAGCAATATTTATCGGTCCTTTAACGCAAATTTCGCCTGCTTGCAATTATTTTACAGTGTCATGTTGAAATACCTGTCCATTTTTATCATATCAATCTCATGTGCATTGCAATCATTTGCACAAAGCAATGCCATTGTGCAAGAGGGAGAATTGGGTATATCCGTTGGCGCAGCACAGTATTTTGGCGACCTGAACAACAGGAACGATTTTAAGCGATCAAAACCCGTTTTGGGTATATTTTTCAGAAAGCAATTCGGAAACTATGTCGCCCTGCGCTTGAGTGGACATTATGCCGAAGTTGGTTATGCAGACGCTTACAGCAAGATTGAATTCCAGCAACGAAGGAACCTGAATTTTCGCTCTGAAATTTGGGAAATGTCTGCACAAGGCGATTTCAATTTTTTTGAATTCATACCTGGCAACCCTTATTATGCTTTTACGCCGTACGTTACATTGGGCATCGGCACTTTTAATTATGATCCTTATGCCTATCTTGATGGAGAAAAATACTACCTGCGGAAATTGGGAACCGAGGGGCAGGGCAATCCCTTGTATCCAGACAGAAAGCCCTACAGCAACCAGGCTTTCTCTTTTCCTTTGGGGATGGGCATCAAATACAACCTCGGAAAGAACATCAACCTTGCTTTCGAGGTTTCACACCGTTTCACCTCTACAGACTACCTCGACGATGTAAGCATGACCTATGCTGGTGAAAATGCCTTTCCCGCGCTGGTCAATGGGAAAACCAATCCTGCCTATTTGCTGCAAGATCGCTCATACGAAATAGGAACCCGCATTGGAGCAGCAGGCAAACAAAGAGGGTTTAGCGAACAAAAAGACCAGTTTCTGTTTGCAGAACTCGCCATTTCCATCTCCTTCAGTTCATATAGGTGTGCAAAACCGAACACTCCCTAAAAAATTGTACCTTTGCTCCCCATGTCATTAAGAGCACTGATAGACAATGAGCGCATTCCCAAGCATATCGCCATCATCATGGATGGCAATGGACGTTGGGCGCAAGAGAAAGGCCAGGATAGGCTTTTTGGTCATTTTCATGGTGTTGCCAGTGTAAGAGACATCGTGGAAGGCAGTGCTGAGCTTGGTGTGAAGTACCTTACCCTTTATGCCTTTTCAACGGAAAACTGGGACAGGCCTGAACAGGAAGTGACCGGTTTGATGGAATTGCTGGTGGAAACCATCAGAAAAGAAGTGCCTATTCTCAACAAAAACAACATAAGGCTGCACGTCATTGGTGAGTTGGGCATGCTCCCTGACCATGCCAAAAATGCCCTGCAGGAAGCCTTCGACCTCACTGCGCAAAACACAGGCCTGAACTTGGTGCTGGCCCTCAGCTACAGTTCACGGTGGGAACTGGTCAATGCCGTGAAGAAAATTGCCGAAGATGTGAAGGCAGACAAGCTCAATCCTACCGAGATAACCCAAGACACCCTCCAACAATATCTTTCCACCAGTCAATTCCCTGATCCTGAACTGATGATCCGCACCAGCGGTGAATACAGGATCAGCAATTTTCTGCTCTACCAGCTGGCCTATGCCGAGCTGTATTTCACCCAAACACGCTGGCCAGACTTCAGAAAGGAAAACCTTTATGAAGCGATTCTTGACTTTCAGAAACGCGAGAGGCGTTTTGGGAAGACAAGTGACCAGATAATTGACG
>CALPWM020000147.1 GCA_943327275.2 Chitinophaga pinensis | reverse complement strand
CCAGCATTGGTCAATACCACAAACTTCCTGCTTACACCCAGTTGGCTTTTAGCAATCCAATGAATCCTGCCATGAGTCAAAATCCTGGCAAATACATCACCAGTACCCATTATGTTGCTGGCATTGAACACATGCCAAGCAGCTCCCTCCGATTCACGTTGGAAGGATTCTACAAAGGATATACCAACTATCCGGTCAGTTTGCTGGATGGCGTGAGCCTTGCCAACAAGGGAACTGAATTTGGGAGCATAGGCAATGAACCCATAGCACAGAATGGAAAAGGGCAGGCCTATGGTATTGAATTCCTGGCACAAAAAAAGCTAACCAAGCGATTCTTTGGAATCCTCAGCTACACGTTCTACCATTCAAAGTTCACCGATACAAAGGGAGCCTATATCCCCGCAAGTTGGGACAACCGCCATTTGGTCAGTTTTACCTGGGGATACAAGTTCAAAAGGAACTGGGAACTTGGCCTGAAATTCAGGTACCAGGGTGCTGCTCCTTATACCCCTTTCGACATGACCGCATCCCGGTTGAATTATCTCACACAAGGAACGGGCTTACTGGACAACAGGAACTACAATTCACTGAGGCTGGATGCCTTCCATGCCAGCGATGTGAGGATCGACAAAAAATGGAACTTCAATAGCTTTACCCTCGACCTGTATCTTGATGTGACCAATTGGTATGTGGCCAAAACGCCTGGTGCAGCTCAATATACCTTCAAAAGGAATGGTACCGCCGGATTCGCAACCACCGATGGAAATCCGATCCGGATGGATGGAAGCAACGCTATACCCTTGCTCTTGGATAACAGTGATGCCTTCTCTACCCCGAGTTTTGGCTTTATTGTTGAGTTCTAATTGGACAGCAGATCAATCGGCATGATGAACTCCCAGCGGTTTGGATTCGGAGGTTTGACAAACATTTTTGTATCCAACAGCCTGCTGTAACGCAGTCCGAAGGTCACACTCTGCTGATTCCACCATTTGGTATCAAAATAAACCTCGGTTCCTGTGCTCCTGAGGTTGATGGTCTTTCCTGTTCTCAAACTCTTAAGGTGCATGTCGTCATAAAAGAAATTGCTCCTGACCCTCAGAAAATAGACAATATTGCCAATCCCTAGATCGGGATAGACCAATGGCATATGGTAATTGAAGGATGTTCGCCACATCCGGGGATAATCGATGGCATCGTAACCCCTTGCCATGGCAAAGCCGTTCGAGAATGAATACTGCCTCATCGTATCACGCGATTGATAATTGAAACCCAGTACCATTGAGTGGTTGCAACCAACCCCTGGCAAATACAATTGTGAGCCCCAAAACAATTGGTTGGCATTGGTGTTTCCGATGGCCATCCTGCTCTGCAACCGGCTTACAAAAGCAAACCGTGGATATATATGTTGCACGGCCTGTTGCGTTTGCATAGACCAACTAACTTGGTGCTGCAGATAAGGAATGAACCTATCCTTGAATGAAACAGTATTTTTATTATCATAGTCAACTGAAACAGCATGAATTCTTGTTGAAAGGTCAAGCTGCTTGTACAATTTTCCGGACGTGAAATTCAGTGGCAACCTTAGACCAACATTTCCCGTCCACTCATTCCAGCGAATCAGTCTACTGCTGTCCCTGAAAGTTCTGTTCATGGTATAATTGGTTCCTCCGGTAATCCAGGGATAAAGCCCTCCATATGCCAAGTTTACACCAACCCGATGAGACCCCTCATTTTCATTGTAGACGTACTCGTATGATGAAACCATCGTATTCAGCAGATTCTGCCCATAGAGGCTGAAGCTCCACTCGGGTTGCTCATAAAAAGGCCTCCAGGAATGAATCCTGAAAAGTCCCTCGGCCTTTTTGTAATCTGTAATTGGATCCTTGGATGCATTGACATCTACCATCAGGTCAGCTTCATTTGTATTTTTCAGTGGATGGATATTAGCCTCCATAAAGCGATAATCAGCACTATATACCTGCTCACCCTCTGCTGAAGGACTGCTGTAAATAATTTTTTTGCCGTCCTCATGGATGTCGCCCGCATAGAATCCAGTAACCCCATTGGCCAAGACACCCGTTTTTCCAGACACCAGATCATGCTCCCAAAACTGGTTGGTCTGCCCCTGAGCAACAGTAAACATCAGCTTGTTTCCCCTGAGCCTGAGGAAAGACATAGGCGCATTGTTATACGGCAATACTTCCGAAAAGGAGCCGCTGGCAAGATCCAACTGTAACAAGGCAGATGCTCCATCATCCTTTCTTCCAATAACATAAACAATTGAATCCGAATGATTAAATACAGGATAGCTAAAGTAAATACCAGAACTATTTTCAAATCTTTTCATCCTTTCACCCGTTTCCCGATTGATCAAATCAAGGCTTGTTTTACCCCCAGGTGCAACATCCACGGCAATCAACTGCTGACCACCATTGGAAAGATCTGGCGAAAAATACCTTTTGCCTCTGGTTACCCGCTGCTCCGTTCGGTCGTAAATGTTATACAGGATGATATCACTGTTCTCTTTCCATTGCCACCTGAGATCAGGTGAATAGGCCGCATAAACAACATTGCCCCCTTTATAGGTATAATAATCATCGGCGCCAATATTCTTGACGTTCAATCTTGATGCTTTACCCTTGCTGAAAATCACCCAATGAGGCAATTGGTTATATGCCCTGCGCAGGGCAAGGACGGAATCCCCACCCAGAACAATGGGAAAATGATGATCGACTACTTTTTTTGTATCTAACTTATTGACCATCTGAGCATTATATTGACTAACCTCAACTGGCATATTCAATTGAAAAGAATCTATAGCACGGCGTACAAACGCATTGAATTGGAGGCCAGTATGTCTTTTGATGGCAGATTGCATTGGATAAACCAGGCCCTTGAACCTGGACGCATCGCCTGTAACCTTGGCCCAAAAACTATCACCCTGTCTGCCATACCCATAGGCAACCAGCAGATAACCCAATGCATAATGATTGGGAACCAGGTCTTTCATCGAACCACTCCTCAGCTTCTGGTAACCATATTTTTTGTTGGCGAGCCAAAGACTTCGGAAAGGATCATAAAAACCGGGGAGCCGGCCTCGGCCCTGGCTGAGGTATTTTGTTTCGGTATAAACAGCATCGCCCTCAAAAAACCAGTCCGGAACAGATGCCGAGTTGGCCAATGCCTGACCCTCCTGCCCTGCTATCAGGTAGGCAAATTTTGAAAGGCCCTTCCTAAAATTGGCATATTGGTGCACGTGCCTGTATTCATGAACACTCAAATTATCAAGCCAGCTGGTTGAGCCAAGGTACAAGGCATCCTGAGGTGGAAACAGAAAAAACTCACTCCTCCAAGGACCCAATCCAACATAGGCATTTGAAACAGTGGGCAGCGTTTGTAGTACTATTGGGATACGCAAACTGGCATTTCCCAATCGACCAGAGGACTGGTTTTCTAAAAATCGGGTTATTGCATTGACACGCTTAGCTGCACTATCAGAGCCAAGCGGATATACAACATCGGCAACAGTTCCCCGTATTTTCTTCCATTTCACTGAAGAGGGATTGGCTCCGAATCTTTGGCCATAGGTAGAAATGAAACCAGAAAATATAAAAACTATTAATAAAGTGATTTTATAAATAAACTTCATAATAAATTGATATATAATTATTTAAATAAATTAAAATTGATACGATTTTATTGAATACCCGTCCCACTACCACAATTGCTCAAACTAAATTATAGAACAATCCGTTTCTGAAAGCAATAAGTTTTTAACTTCATGAAAATCATTTCATGAACTGGCTCATTTTGGCCATTGCCCCTGGAGTGGCAATTTCAGCTTATATCATTTTCAAGGATCAGTACAACAGAGAGCCCAGAAGACACCTCATCATCAGTTTCCTGCTTGGGATGCTCAGCATTTTGCCAGCTTTAGGATTGGAGATCTCAGCAGGCTATATTTTATCAAATTTCCCTATTTTCTTCAAATCTAGCATTGGAATAGCCATGAAAGCTTATTTTTTTGTTGCCCTGCCCGAAGAAATCTGGAAGTTTTTTATGCTGCTTTGGTATGCATACCGAAAAAAGGAGTTCGATGAGCCTTTTGACGGAATCGTATATGCCGTAATGGTGGGCATGGGGTTTGCGACGGTTGAAAACATTTCTTATGTCAGTCAATATGGCTTGATGACCGGCATCATGCGACTTTTCCTAGCTGTTCCCGCCCACGCAAGTTTTGCCATTATTATGGGCTATTTTATGGGAAAAGCACGTTTTTCAGCCCAAAAAGAACGTTTTTTACTGTTTTTGGGTGTTTTTTGGGCGATTGTCTTTCATGGCAGCTACGATTTTTTCCTGTTCCTACAAGAAAGCCATAAAACAGGGACCGACAATGCCAGCCTGCTGACGTTCCTTGGAGCAGTGGTTTCCCTAGTAACAGGCATCATCCTATCCAGAAAAGCAATCAAAGAACACCTTAAATTATCTGTTTTACAAAATACAAATCAATTTAATGCTGAAGATAACTAAAGTATCAGCTGAGTCAATTCCGAAAATCAAAAGACTCAGTGATGAGATCTGGAAACAGGTCTATCCCTCGATAGTTCCTATGGCTCAAATTGAATTCTTGCTTTCCACCTGGTACAGTGCAGACGCCCTTGCCGAACAAATCGAAGTCTCTGGCCATCAGTTCATTTTGGTTGAATGGAATGATGAAGCTGTTGGCTATGCTTCCTACTCCATGAAGCAGGCCAACCATCCCAAAAGGTTCAGGGTGCATAAACTTTATCTTCAGCCCGCCATGCACGGAAATGGCATTGGCAGAGCCATGTTAAAATACATCGCAGCAGAAAGCATGCCCTTGGGATGCCTGGAACTTGAGCTGAATGTGCACAAAAGAAATCCAGCCGTTGGGTTTTATCAACATGTTGGTTTTGTCATTGAGCAGGATATTGTCACAATTATAGAACATGGTCATGTTCTGGACGATTATATCATGACATTAGACCTCATGAAAAATCCACTCTGATGAGGGTTTTTAGCCAATAAATGCTAGCTTTGCGCAAAATTTACAAGACATGTCTACTACCGCACAACTCGACTTTGCATTACCGTACAAGGTTAAAGATATTACCCTCGCAGAATGGGGAAGAAAAGAAATCAGGCTCGCTGAGGCAGAAATGCCCGGTTTGATGGCCCTTCGTGAAGAATACGGCGCATCCCAGCCTTTGAAAGGTGCAAGGGTTGCGGGTTGTTTGCACATGACCATTCAAACGGCCGTTTTGATCGAGACCCTGGTTGCCCTGGGTGCTGAGGTGAAATGGAGCTCTTGCAATATCTTCTCTACCCAAGACCATGCCGCTGCTGCGATTGCTGCTGCAGGCATTGGTGTTTTTGCCTGGAAAGGACAAAGCATCGAGGAAGCGGACTGGTGTATTGAACAAACCCTGTTTTTCGGCAGCAGCGACAAGCCCTTGAACATGATCCTTGATG
>CALPWM020000146.1 GCA_943327275.2 Chitinophaga pinensis | reverse complement strand
TGACCATGAACATCCGCTGCTGTTCAAGCTGCGCAAGCTTCAGTGAGGCCTCTTTGAATTTCTTGTATTCAAGAATTTTATCAATCAATTCTTTCCTTGGGTCTATTTCATTTCCTTGGGCATCCAGCTCTTTTCTGGGAAGCAACAACTTTGCCTTGATCCTGATGAGGGTTGAGATAAAAAGAATAAACTCACTGCTCAATTCAATGTTGTCCTCCTCAGACTTTTTAATAAAAGCCAGGAAGTCATCAATGATGCTGGTGATAGGGATATTATAAATATCAAGTTCATCTCTTTCAATGAAAAAGAGCAAAAGGTCAAATGGACCTTCAAACTGGGGAAGCCTGATCTGGTAAGAAGCAGTGTTCAAAACGATTGATTTGAAGTAGGTAAGGCGACAAATATAGGAAATTGATGCAAAAGAATGAAGATGGGGAGGCAATTTTAACGACCTTCGCAGTCCAACAATCGTTTAATGTGAAGTGGATCCTGTTTATTATTCTCTGCCTCACCTGGGGAAGTTCCTTCATCATCATGAAAGGGGGAATGGAAATATTGAGTCCATACCAACTGGCCTCCATCAGGATTATCTCTGCTGGCATTGTCATGCTTCCATGGATATTTAAGGCCTATAGGTCTGTTCCCAAAAAAGTGATACCCGCCCTGATTCTTTCAGGATTTCTGGGAACACTTTTTCCTGCCTACCTGTTTTGTATAGCCCAAACCAAGATAGACAGTTCAATTGCTGGAATCCTCAATGCCCTGACACCGATTTTTACCCTGGCGATTGGCATGTTGTTCTTCAACCTGAGGGTAGGTTGGATCAAATGGGTCGGCATGCTGCTGGGTTTTGCCGGGATGCTGGTTCTTGTCTTGGGCGCCTCCAGACAAATCAACATGCAATACATTGGCTATACTTTTTTTGTGATTCTTGCCACCATCTGCTATGGATTGAATGTAAATGTTGTGAACCAGTACCTCAAAGACGTTGCACCCCTGCATATAGCAACCATTGCCTTTACAGCACTGATCATCCCCAACCTGATTATCCTGGTCTCTACAGGCTATTTCACTGACCCCAATCTCTTCAATGGCCTTTTGACAAAAGGGACGATTGCTGGAGCAACATTGGGCATCATCAGCACCTGTCTGGCATCGGTAGTTTTCTATACACTGATGAAAAAAGCGGGACCTGTTTTTGCTTCAATGGTAACCTATGGTATTCCATTGGTGGCACTAGGTTGGGGTTTTGTAGCCGGAGAAACCATTACTACCCTACAAATCCTGGGAATGGTGGTGATCCTTGCAGGAGTGAGACTGGCCAATAAGTAGGCCTATACGCTCATGATTTCCTTTTCCTTTGCAGCAAGGTGCTTTTCAATCAGTGCTATGAACTTATTGGTCATTTCCTGAATTTCCTTTTCGGCATCTGTGGCAATATCTTCACTCAATCCGTTCTTCTGCATTTTTTTCACTTGCTCAATGGCATCCCTTCTGATGTTGCGGATGGCAACTTTAGATTGTTCTCCTTCATTTTGAACCCTTTTCACAATTTCTTTCCTCCGTTCTTCCGTCATTGGAGGAAGAAAAATGCGGATGATGCTCCCATCATTTTGTGGTGTGACGCCCAGATTGGCAGCAATAATCGAACGTTCGATCAGCTGCAGCATGTTTTTCTCCCAAGGCTGAATGGTAAGGGTTCTGGCGTCAGCAACAGAAATATTGGCTACCTGGGCAATCCCGGTTGGAGCCCCATAATAATCTACTGTAAGTCCATCAAACATCTGAGGATTTGCCCTGCCGGCACGTATTTTAGTAAGCTCTGATTCAAGATGTGAAATTGCTTTCTCCATCGTGGCACTGGCATCCAACATGTGCAATTCAAGTTCTTCAGACATAAAGGGAAATTTTGACTGCAAATCTACTGAATGAAAATAAAATGAGAAATATAAAACTGAGGCTAATTGTTCAGTTCTGTCTTGGAAGAAATGTTTTTCAGGATAATGGTAGGCTTACTATCCCTAGCAGAGGTAGAAACATTGCTGCTATTGGTAGTTTTAGACGATGGCAGTGGCATTAATTTGCAATAGGCAGCAATCGACGTACCAATGAAGAAAAGGCCTGCAATCACAAAATTGATGCCCATTGACTGGGTGAAGATAGCAAACGCAATGAACCCTATTGCGAAGAGGCCAAGCAAACCTGTTATCTGCATGTGAGAAAGCCCTCTTTTCATCAACAAGTGATGGATGTGATTCACATCAGGATCAAAAGGGGAGCGCCCCCTGTATACCCTTAAAACAGTAACCCTCAGGGTGTCCATCAGCGGAACAAAAAGCGCGGCAAAACCAATGGCAGGAGCGGCTGAAAACTGCAAAACAGTTCCAGGCAAACTCGCGGTATTGATAAACCTGATCACCAAGACTGCATTAACCAAACCCAACAGCAATGAGCCCGTATCGCCCATAAAAATTTTAGCAGGGGAATAATTATAACTGAGGAATGCCAAAAGGCTTGCTGCCATCGAGAAAGAAAGAATGGCAAAAGAGAAATCTTTTTCTATGACAAATACTACACCAAAAAACAAGGTGGAGATCAGTCCCAGGCTACCTGCCAGGCCATCAACCCCATCGATGAGGTTGAAGGCGTTCACTACGACCAGAATGGTTATGTATGAAAAAAGCATAGAAAATACAGGAGTCAAAGCAGTAAGGCCCAGAAATCCATGCAAGGATGTCAATTGAAAATGGCCTAGATAAACCAACATGAAAGCTGCGATCAACTGTCCAGCAAATTTTTTCATGGGAGAAATCAGCAGGATATCATCTTTCAAGCCAAGGAAAAAAATAATGACTGAAGCTCCGAGAAAATACTGAAGACCGGGAGTTTCTGAAAAAGAAACCATGGTAGAAAGCGATAACATGAGTGCAGCAAAAATGCCTACACCTCCCAAAGAAGGAATGGGTGTAAAATGTATTTTCCGCTCATCGGGGACGTCAAATAGCTTTTTGGCATCAGCAATCTTGATGACCACTGGAATCGATGTAAAAGCCACAATAAAGGAAACAAGAGAAGCCAAAAGAACTAAACCCATTGTTGGTATTTTAGGTAATGCAAAGCATGAACAGGTTTTTCCTACTAAAATATTGGCAATGAATAGCCATTGAAGATAGACAATTATAAACGAAAACCAGATTGCCAAATTGTGTATGAAAATGATTTTCAATAAATAAATCTTCCTGATGACGTAGATTTCCCAAATGCATTAGTTTTGCGAAAATACTCATCCCATGGCTTCATTGCAGGAAACAGCCTCCCAAATCAGAAGAGATATTGTGCGCATGGTTCATGGTGTGCAAAGCGGACATCCCGGGGGTTCTTTGGGATGTGCTGATTTCCTTACAGCCCTGTATTTCAAGACAATGAAACATGACCCATCCTTCAACATGGATGGAGTTGGTGAAGATCTTTTTTTTCTTTCCAATGGACATATCTCTCCTTTGCTATATTCATGCCTTGCCCGTACCGGCTATTTTCCGGTCAGTGAACTGGGAAGCTTCAGAAAATTAAATACCAGGCTGCAAGGGCATCCTACCACCCATGAACACCTGCCCGGCGTCCGGATTGCCTCCGGATCATTGGGTCAAGGACTCAGTGTTGGCATTGGTGCGGCCCTTGCCAAAAAACTCAATGGTGATGACAGACTTGTTTACACCCTTCATGGAGATGGCGAGTTACAGGAAGGCCAGATTTGGGAAGCGGTGATGTTTGCTGCCCACCACAAGGTTGATAACCTGATTGCAACAATTGACTGGAATGGCCAACAGATTGACGGCCCAACAGAACAGGTTATATCGCTGGGCAATATCAGCGAAAAGTTTGAGGCCTTCGGATGGACTACCCTCAGCATGCAGGGCAATGACATGAATGATGTGGTCAAGGTACTTGATGAAGCCAAAGCATTGACTGGTCAGGGTAAGCCCATTGCCATCATGATGCATACCCTGATGGGAAAAGGTGTTGACTTCATGGAAAATGACCATGGCTGGCATGGTATTGCACCCAATGACGATCAGTTGGCTAAGGCCCTGGCCCAACTTCCAGAAACAATGGGAGATTATTGATCTCAACCCCTCAGGTCAACCACAGCCAGTGCGGCTCTTCTTGCAGGCATCCATGAGGCAAGTACGCCAATCAACAGAACCGTTGAAGCAACCAGTAGAAAATCTGTCAAGATCAATTTCACGGGATAATAATCTATCAAAAAGGTTGCCCCTTCCAATGGTACCAACTTGAACCTTGTCTGTAAAAAATAGAGCAATATTGCAATGGCCATTCCACCAGCCATGCCAATAAAAGAAAGCAGCATGCCTTCTGCCAAAAATATTTTTTGCAACAGTCCCTGATCAGCCCCCATGGCCTTCAATACCTGAATATCTTTTTTCTTTTCCAAGACCAGCATGCTCAATGCTCCAACCATGTTAAAGGCAGCAACAATGAGGATCAGTGTGAATATGCCATAAATCGCAAGCTTCTCAAGGCCAATGGTGGTATACAACATCCTGTTCTGCTCAAACCTGTTTTGAATGCTGTAGCCCTTGCCCAATAATGATTTTACGGCAGATGAAACTTTTTCAGTACTCAAGCTACCATCCAGTTTTATTTCTACGGCACTATATTCATTTGCGTTCAGTCCTGTATATGACTTGACAAAATCGAGATTGGTAATCACATACTTGTTATCAAATTCAGTTTGAATCGCAAAGCTACCCTGGGGATATCCCATGGCAAGGCCAAGCGCGGCAGAGGGATCTGATGAAGGCATATTTTTCCTGGGTAAATAAATGGACAAAGGATAAATGCTTCTGTCAGATGCCAGACCCAGCACTTGCTCAACACCAACCCCCATCACGAGACCTGGTTTTTGGAAATCTCCGGTGTTGAACACACCCCTGTACATATTGCCGGGCAATCCAGAAACCGTTGGGTATTGATTGTCTACACCTTTGATGTTTACGACAGTTTGCAAAGATCCATTTTGCAACAAGGCCCTCTCCTCCGCCACAAGGGTGATGGCTGCAAGACCGGGAATACCCCTGAGCTGGTTGAGTTGTTCTGCGGTGAGATTGATTGTCTTTCCTTTTTCCGGGCCTATCCTTAACTCAGGATAAAAAGAGGAATAGAGTGATTTTACAAGGGATTCAAATCCATTGAAAGCGCTTAGAATAATGATGAGAGAGGCTGTGCCAACCATGATGGCAACCACACTCACCCAGGAGATGATGTTGATTGCGTTGGTTGATTTTTTGGCCCTGAAATAACGCCATGAAAATTTCAGGATCATCGAAAGGTTCATTTATTGCGTTCTTCGTTGATCTTTTTGAAGATTTCCTCCATTTTGAATACATGATCAAGGGTGTCATCCTTGAAAAACCGCAACTCAGGTACCCTTCTCAATTGCTGTTTAACCCTCTCCCCCAACTGCCTTCTCAACTCTCCCTTCCGTTCTTCAATTTTTTCAAGTACGGCCTCCGG
>CALPWM020000145.1 GCA_943327275.2 Chitinophaga pinensis | reverse complement strand
CACCATGAAACAGAAATACCTTCTTTCCATCCTATTCTTTTTCATGGTAAATTTCATTATGGCTCAGGAAAAAACACTTTTTGAAAAGCAGCTTTTCATTGCAGGAGAAGATACCTTGCCCTGCAGAATCCTGACACCGGTCAATTTCAAAATGGGGAAAAAATATCCCCTGGTTATTTTTCTGCATGGATCTGGAGAAAGAGGAAATGACAATGAAGCACAATTGAAGTGGGGAGGCGATCTTTTTTTAGATTCCGCCAACAGGGTCAACTTTCCCGCGATTGTTGTTTTTCCGCAATGTCCTAAAAATGACAAGTGGGGCGAGTACAATAAAAACAACCTGAAAGACAGCACTGGCTATGATTTCAGCATAGATACGCCCATGCGTAAACCATTGAAATTGGTCAGTGATTTTATTGACACCCTGATCAGCGCCGGCCAGGTCGACTTGAAACGCATATACATTGGCGGACTGTCTATGGGTGGATTTGGTACATATGAATTGCTTTGGAGAAGGCCCGGCTTTTTTGCAGCTGCAATTCCCATCTGCGGAGCTGGCAATCCTGAAAAAACATCCACCTATAAACCCAACTTTCCCATGTGGATTTTTCACGGCGAAAAAGACCCGGTGATTCCAGTTGCCAATTCAAGGCTTATGTATGAAACAATGAAAAAAACAAACAGCAAAGTGCATTATACAGAATACCCTGGCATCGGGCACAGCAGTTGGGTGAATGCATTTGCTGAACCAACACTTTTGCCATGGCTTTTTGCACAAAAATTGACTGTCAAAAAGAAATAAAGCACCACTAGCGCATTAAATAGATCAAAGGATTAGGCTACACCCTACCTGAAGATTTCTTGTAGCAGCAGGGTTATAAAATCTGCCTCCAAATGCATTGATGTCATTGCCAAGGCTATAAACGGCATCTCCCACATTGTCAACCAGCACAAACAATTCAGCCTGCTTTTTTGCTACAGCTCCCTTCCAGCCAAACTTTCCCTGCCAAAGACGATAGGCTTGTGCGTAAAAAGTATTGGCATCATTGAGTGGAATCTTCCCGGCATAATTTAAATTGACATTGCAGAAATAATGTTGAAAAAAAGAAGATTGTATAGAGAAATTATACACGTCTTTGGGAACACCGGTCATTTTTTTTCCTGCATGGCTGATGTTGGCTACTGAATATGTTCCGAACCTGAAATCATTGATGGTCAGGGCCTGTGTAATTTTTAGCAATTGAATAAATTTACCTTTCGGCCTGTTGAGCAATAACCAGGATAATTCTGCTTCAATGCCTTTCTGTACGGCAGTTCCAGCATTGATAAAATATTCTGCACCGGCGGCATTTACCTGCCTTACAATGGCATCTTTCAAATCAAATTGAAAGACATTGGCACTGAAAAAGAATCGTCCCTGATCCGCAGATAACTTCATCCCCAGCTCCTTGTTCAAGCCATACTCTGCCTGTAATCCTGCATAAAGCCCCCCGGCAGAAGGACGAATCTCTGCAAGCGTGGGTGATGAATATCCTTTTGAGAGTTGACCATAGAGCGCAACTGCCTTGAATGGATGAAAGGTCAGTGCAAACCTTGGCAGAACCTGTGGATCAAATGCAATATTTTTCTTTCCGGATGCTGGCAACCCAACCGTCCTTTCTATGCTATAATTGAAACTGTTGACACTGATCCCAGCCTGGATCTGGATGTATGCAAGTGGATGAACACTCAGCTGTGAAAAAAGAAATTGCTGCCTTGCAACAACCATATCCCTGACCATTTTTCCGTCAGAAACCCCTTTGTTGTTTCCACTGCTGTCTATGGTATAATCACCACGTTGTACCTCTACACCATTGACCCATTGCAAGGGAAAAGGAAGCTTTGTTTCGTAAACAAATTTTGACCGGATGCCGAGGTTGGCCTCTTTTCTTTTTTCAAAATTCGTGATAAAGGGATTTTTAAACCCAGTGATGGATGTTGAAAAAGAAGTGACCATTTTCCAATGGTCAGATAAAATAAAACTATTGGAGATTCCCAGCATTGCTGTCTTGTTAAAAATACCTGCGCGCTGATCCTTGGGAGATGGAATCGTGCTGGTGGCGGGTCTTGATTGGCGTGGATTGGCATTGAACTGAACGAGGTTCAAACCTCCAGGGGTTTGGTAAGACAGGTCGGCAAACAGCAATAAGAGGTCTGTAGTAACTTTATCTGTTCCCTTGATTTTAAGCCCCAACTGAAGATTATCCTTTCGCATGCGGCTCTGGTCCCTGAATCCATCAGATTGGGCATGGCCCTGCAAGACATTGATAGAGTAAGCTCCTTGTTTCAATTGGTACTGTATCGTTTCATTAAAAGTACCATAGCGACCGGCTGATGCCTTGATGCTGAACATACTGGTATCTTGCTGATGCTGACCTGACAAACTGGCTCCGGACAGCAGCAGTGCGCCACCGGTCCCCGCCCCATAAATACTACCTGCCGGACCTTTGATGACCTCAGCCCCACCGATGCTGCTCACATCCAACAGGTTGAGGTATGCGTTGCCCCCAGCATCCGTAAAGAGCATATCGTCCATGTATACTTTCACGTTCCGCACCCCAAATGGAGACCTCAGCAAACTACCACGGATAGACAACCTGTAGCTCCCTGGCGAACGCTCCTCCATCCTCACACCAGCAACTGCATTGAATGCCGGCAAAATACTATAGGATGAAAATTGCTGTAGTTCAGCCTTGCTGATGGTTGATATGGATGCAGGAACCTGTATCCGCTTTCCATTTGACTCATACCCTCTGACCACAATGGATTCCATGGACGCAACAGAGTCGTTTTTTTCCTGACCAAGGACTTGAAAAGCCAGAAAAATGAATACAAAAAAACTGATGCGGATTTTCATCATTGTTCAATTGAAATGGTCAAAAAAAAACCCGGCATAACCGGGTTCTTCTATACAGATAATCTGCTTATTTGTTCATGTACATCACTTCCTTTACAAGCTTCACTGTACGGCTGACGTCAGGGAGGTAAGCCGCTACCAGATTCGGTGCATAGTGCATGGGAGCATCGGCTGCAGTGATCCTACGGATGGGAGCATCAAGATAATCAAACCCTTCTTTTTGAATCCTGTAGGTTATCTCAGATGAGATTGAAGCAAACGGCCATTGTTCTTCAACGATGACAAGCCTGTTGGTCTTTTTGACACTTTCCAGGATAGTATACCAATCCAAAGGTCTGATTGTTCTAAGATCAATGACTTCAGCACTGATGCCTTCTTTTTCAAGCTCTTCTGCAGCACCCAGGGCAACTTTCATCATTTTATTGAATGACACGATGGTGACGTCCCTGCCTGGTCTTTTGATGTCTGCCTTTCCAATGGGAATCAGGTATTCTTCTTCAGGAACCTCCCCTTTGTCGCCATACATCACTTCACTTTCCATAAAAATAACTGGATCGTCATCGCGAATAGCACTTTTAAGAAGCCCTTTTGCATCGTATGGGTTGGAAACTGAAATCACCTTGAGTCCCGGAATATTGGCATAGAGGCTTTCGAATGCAGTAGAGTGTTGAGCACCCAGCTGACCTGCAGAACCATTGGCACCCCTGAAAACGATGGGGCAACCCACCTGCCCGCCACTCATGGCCAGCATTTTGGAAGCAGTATTCAAGATCTGGTCAAGCGGCAAAACCGCAAAGTTCCAGGTCATGTATTCAACAATTGGCCTTAGCCCATTTTGTGCGGCACCCACGGCAATGCCAGTGAAACCAAGCTCTGCAATAGGTGTATCAATGATCCTTTTAGGGCCAAACTCGTCGAGCATACCCTGGCTTACCTTGTAGGCACCATTGTACTCAGCAACTTCTTCCCCCATCAGAAACACCCTGTCATCTCTTCTCATCTCTTCCTGCATCGCCTCCCTGAGGGCTTCGCGAAAAGCAATAATCCTTCCCATAACTACTGTTTAAAAGTGATGCAAAAGTATTGCATGAAGGGGATTCCAACAAATGTTGTTTGGACCTTTCTAATACATCCGAAAAACAAAAAACCCCGCACTTGCGGGGTTTATATGTTTAGGCGTTGATTCTGTTGTGATCTGGTTTCATAGTCAGGACGCCTTGGCTGTAACGTAGGATTGGATTTAGGCTTTTTTAGGTATTGGATCGGACTGGAATTTCAGGATATTGGATTTCGGTTTTTTATGGATTTTGGTTGGAATCTGTCTTGCTTTCGGTTTGCTTGTGACGCCCCTGCTGCGTTGACAATGTAAAAATAAGAAGCCCAAAAGTCACATGAAAGCTTTTGGCAATAGAAGTTGGAAGATTACGTATTTCCGCGTACAAAGATTGCTGAAGGGTACTTAATCTCCTTGGGGATCAATGTGTTTCCGGGGCAAGAGACCAATGTTCGGGAGATCGCCACAGACCTGACAACAAGAGTTCGCGCATGAAGAAAAACTCTTTGGGAAGCCTGTCATACATCCTTGAAAAAAGCTCCTCATGTGCCAGCACTTCTGTTTTCCAGGCCTCCCTGTCCACATCCATCACGGCATCATATTGCTCGGGAGTATATGACAGGTTTCCCCAATCGATGTCTTCATATTTAGGTACCCATCCAATGGGGCTTTCTATGGAAACCACTTCTCCGTAAACCCTCTCCACTACCCATTTCAGCATGCGCATGTTCTCTCCAAACCCAGGCCAGGTAAAGTTTCCATCCTTGTCCTTTCTGAACCAGTTCACACCAAATATCCGGGGAGGATTAGGAATATTGCGACCCAGTTGCAACCAATGGTTGAAATAATCTGCCATGTGATAACCACAGAATGGCAACATGGCAAATGGATCCCTTCGCACTTTTCCAATGTCTCCAAATGCTGCTGCAGTTGTTTCTGAACCCATGGTTGCCGCCAGATAAACACCGAAGTTCCAGTTGAATGCCTGGTAAAGCAAGGGTATGGTTGTACTTCTTCGACCACCAAATATAAAAGCACTGATGGGAACACCTGCAGGATTCTCCCATTCAGCATCGATGCTGGGGCATTGATGGGCGGGTGCAGTAAACCTGGCATTCGGATGGGCAACCGGTTTTCCAGAAGCAGGATCATGCAATTCCCCCCTCCAGTTATAAACTACTTTGGGTACCTCTTTGGTAAGGCCTTCCCACCAGACATCCCCTTCGGGGGTAACACCAACATTGGTGAAAATACTGTTGCTGGACAAGGCCTTGATGGCATTGGGATTGGTCTTGGCATTGGTGCCAGGTGCCACACCAAAATATCCATATTCGGGGTTGATGGCATACAATTTTCCATCTTTTCCGGGTTTGATCCATGCTATATCGTCACCAACTGTGGTAACTTTCCAGCCCTTCATGTCTTCAGGAGGAATCAGCATGGCAAAATTTGTCTTTCCGCAGGCACTGGGAAATGCTGCTCCCAGATAGGTTTTTCTTCCTTTGGGGTCTTCAACTCCAAGGATCAACATGTGCTCTGCCAACCAACCCTCTTCCTTGGCCATCACAGAAGCAATCCGCAGCGCAAAACATTTCTTTCCCAAGAGTGCGT
>CALPWM020000144.1 GCA_943327275.2 Chitinophaga pinensis | reverse complement strand
AGCAAAGCCCAAATACTGGGCATCGGCATCAACCTGACAGGAAGAATCAACCATAAAACTGGGCACAGTTTCAGCTTTTTCCATTTCAAAGAGGAGCCCCTGGCCCAGATCATTCAGAATGAAATAGGCATACCAACATTTTTGGAAAACGATTCCAGGGCAATGGCTTATGGCGAATTTCAGTCCAACGAATTGAGAAAAGAAAACAATATCCTGTTCATCAACATGGATTATGGCATGGGGATGGGGATCCTGCTGGACGGAAAAGTATATTACGGAAAATCAGGTTTTAGCGGGGAGTTCGGACATATTCCTCTTTTTGAAAATGAAATCCTTTGTCATTGTGGTAAAAAAGGTTGTTTGGAAACAGAAGCCTCCGGCCATGCCCTTGTTAGAAAATTCAAAGAGCAGATCAAAAAAGGACTGACTTCAACTGCATTGAAAAAAAATATGTCCATTGATGAGATCACCATGAATGATATCATCAATGCTGCACTGAATGAGGACCAGCTCAGTATTGAATTGATTTCAGAGATAGGAGAAAAACTGGGCAAGGGATTGGCTTTATTGGTCAATATTTTCAACCCTGAAATACTTATCCTCGGTGGTGCCCTTTCAGAAACTGGAGATTATATTCGGCTCCCGGCAAGAAGCACACTCAACAAGCTTTCCTTAAGCCTGGTCAACAATGATACCAAACTCAAGATCTCTCAGTTGGGAGAGAAAGCCGGAGTTATTGGCGCTTGTCTTACCGCCAGGGATACCATCATTCTTTAGACGAACGCAAACACTACAAGGCTGCCTTAGGCTTAGAAAGTGATAGCCGTTGAGCAATGATCAGTTGGGCCGTTTCAACAAGCCCAGTTGTTTTTGAAACTTTATAACCGCAAGATTTCCAACTTTTCTTCCTTGCCACTTACCCAGGTCAATGGCGTCTCTGAAATGAATGCCACCATACAATCTTGAAATTGCAGCCTCTTCAGCGGCAAGATTGAATGAGCTGAACTGCCTTGTTGGTAAACCAAACTCCACCTCGGTATGGTCGAGGAAGGAAAATCCATCCCCAAAAATTGTTGTCAGCATGGTCGCGGCAGCATTGGAGCAAACACTATGACCGGATAGATACTCTGGGAATGGTGGCGTTTGCAGCAAAGGTTTCCAACGGGGATCAATCAATCGATGGATGACCGTTTCAGGCCTTATCCGGTTGCTCCTGTATTTTTCATCCCAACATGCAATGAAAGAATCGGCGAGCGTTATGGCAACTAAAGCATGCACCATTGCTGTTTGAAAAAGTGGAAGACCAGATTTCAAACAGGCAATACCCGTAATGCCCATCCAGTGTCCTCCGGGAGAAATTTTCTTGAGACCAAATTCAACATGACCGATTTGTTGAACGGCAAATGGATTGCAGTCCCAAAAACTTGCAATAATGGCCTGCTCTTTTGTTCTGTTGTTCCCCACCTCATAAACCTCTTTCAACAATTTATAATACGAAGAACTTTTGGCCTTGCTGTAGGCCACTGGCCTGGCAGGAACAAATTGCTGTGCAGAATCCATGAAAAAAGGCCTGAGTTTATTCCAGTGTGGCTCAATGGCAGACAAAAAAGCCGGTGGTGTTGGCTGCCAAAAAGCGTCTCCGGTTTTTGGGGTATACCTTGGCAAATTGTTTAACCGTGTAAATCCATCTGACCTGGCAAAAGAAACCACTTGTGCAACTGCACCAACAACCATAATGTTGGTATGCTCGTACAATTGTTTTGAGGCAGGCGTTTTAGACCACAGCAATTGCAGTGAATCAATTTCTTTCCGCATCAGGTAACCAGAAGGCAAAAGCTTCTCAGCAGCTTTGAACACCGTTAGTACAGAAGCCAGGTTTTTATCTGTATCCTTCAACTGAGATGGATCAATATAAATGCCAGAAAACTTGTTCACAATGCCACGCATGCTGGGGAACTGAGCCGAGTCATAGTGTGAGATCACTTCATAAGAAGCCAATGAAAGATAGGCATAGTATCTGCTCGCAGCTACAGGAGATGTAACGTCGTTGAGCATGACATCAGTAGCTTTTTTCAAAGCAAAGACAAAATCTTTTGCATCAAGCCTCTCTTGAGAACTTGTCGTTTCCCAAGGAAGCAATAAAAAAAGCAACAATAATCTTAATGAGCCCATCTTAAACATTTAATCAACATAAGGATTGTATATACGTATTAAAGTCAGTTAGAATTTTCCATCATCACTTCAAATTTAATAACTGATGAAAACCGGTTCTGAACCATTGATTCCAATCATGAGTGTTTTTTTTGAGCCAACCCCTTTTGTCTCAATGATATCCCTGATACAACCTTTGATATTCAATCCAGCCTTCTGCTGGTCTACATACTCAAAATCTCCTTTCCCATTTCCTTTCAACAAAATACCATAATTGGCATCCACCTTTCCAATTTTTATTCTCGTATGTTCAACATTACCTCCGAGGAAGATATCCATGTTACCATCGTGGTCAAAATCATCCGTCCAAATGGCATGCACTGGTGCATAGTCTGCCTGAATGGGCAGCTTGTGCATGATCATGCCCTTTGGTGTATTCTCAAACCACACAGTATGCAAAAAGTCTGCAAAAAGATTTTTAGCGGTTCTGATTTGTGCACTATCCAAAATTTGCTCCAACTGAGCATCAGCATAAGCATCATAGGTAGGAAAACGCTGACGAAGACTAACCATCTGATCAGTGATTTCATCACGGGATGCCATGGGATATGATTTTCCTTGAATTGGATAAAACATGAGTGGATCAATGAATCCATTGCCATCAAAATCACCAAAATAAAGGGTGACGGGATTACCCGGTTCAGGCCGAAACTGGCTGTTCAACCCCCAGTTACCAACCACCAAATCCTGATCTCCGTCTTTATCAAGATCTTCAAACCGCATCGTATTCCACCATCCGTGGTAGGGCACTTTGAAGAATTGTTTGGTTACCTCAATGCATTGCGTTTGGGCAAACTGAAAAACACGGACCGGGGTCCATTCGCCGACTATCACCAACTCTTCGTTCTTGTCTCCGTCAAGATCTATCCAACGGGCATCCGTAATCATGCCCAACGCATTGAAAAGAGGAGCAATGCGATCTGTTCCATCGTCAAACTTTCCTTTTCCATCATTCACCAGCAGTCTTGATCGGGGACTGGTTGGATATTCTCCAGGAATAACCCTGCCTGGAACAAAAAGATCAAGGTCTCCATCCTTGTCAAAATCTAGTGGCAAAACAACTGTTCCTGCAGACGCTTTGGAGGGCAACAATCCTTTCGGCCTACTGAATTTACCCCGATCATTTATATAAAGACGATCTTCCAACTGCAAACTATCTTCTATTTGAAAACCGCCACTCACGACGTAAAGATCAAGATCGCCATCGTTGTCAGCGTCAAAAAAAACTGCTCCGCAATCTTCATAAACCATGTCGGTGGCAAATACCTTTTGAACATCCTCCCTATAATTACCATCGCGCTGTTGCAGGAATAATCTACCGGGATGATTGCGTGGTCCGCAGATGAAAATGTCGTCAAGCTTATCACCGTTCACATCACCCTTTGAAAATCTCGGACCAGAAAATGAATACATGTTGGTCATCAAAGGCTGAATCTTAAAATCATTGGCTTGATCTTCACTGTGCGCAAAGTTTAGCATGGGACGACCAGCAGTAAAAACGGGACTGGCTTTCATTTGAGATGTACCCCCAGTAGCAGCTGATCTGACTGAAGGCGGAGCGCTGGAGGGCTTCACCATGACCAAAGTTGTGTCCAAAGCATTGGGTGCCTTTACTACTTGCACCAATCCGTTGGGCCATACAATACGCAATGAATCAACATGATTTTCTTTAAACCCAAAATGAAGTGGCACTTGCATGGATGACTGAAATCCATGTACAGGAAATTGTTGCAGGGTATATTGTTTACCATCAGCGAATAACGTTACGACCGAGCCCAAAGCATACCGGTTTTTATCTGAGGAACCGGCCTGCAAATCAATTTTCAAAAAATGCCTGCCAGATTTATTTTCAATTGTATTGTTTCGGTAAAGACCAACCTCCTGGTTCATTCTGTTAATGGCCAAATCAAGATCCCCATCATTATCAAGATCAGCATACACTGCGCCATGAGAAAAATTCAGCTCTTCAAAACCCCAGTCAATGGATTGGTCTTTGAATTGAAGATTACCCATGTTTTCATAGATATAATTGTGAAGGGGAGTAGATTGAATGCCTTGCAACATCTGAAACATACGGCTATCAGTCTTTCCCTGGATATGCTTCAACCGTTGATCGGCATAAAATTTCATAAAGTCACGATTGATCATATCCCTTCCGTATCCATTCGTAACAAAGAGATCCTTGTTCCCATCTAAATTAAAATCAGCAAAGAGAGCTGCCCAACTCCAATCGGTATTGGATACACCAGCCAGTTGTCCAATCTCGCTAAAGCTACCATTGCCGTTGTTCAGCTGCAACATGTTGCGCATCAGCTGATGATAAAACCCATTTTGAATACCATTGGCATAGAGTTCGTAATTATCAGGCGCATAAAGCAACTTCTGCCGCCGGTTGTCTTCTGGGAGCATGTCCAATGTGAAAACATCCATGAGTCCATCATTGTTGATGTCTGCCACATCAACCCCCATTGAGAAATTAGAAAGATGGCCAAAAGATGACTTCAGGGTTTCAGTAAATGAACCATTTTTGTTATTGATGTAGAGGTAGTCTTCCTCAACATAATCATTGGACACATAAATGTCCGGCCACCCATCATTGTTGAGATCTGAGACATTCAGGCCAAGCCCATATCCCAGAGGATTGGAAATGATACCGGCTTTTCTTGAGACATCAGAGAACTTTCCATTGATGTTCTCATAAAGGCGATCACCTGCATTGGGATCGACCATTTTTTTCACATACGCAGCATCAAAATTCCTCAGGTTCTTGATATTGTGATTCATCACATAGAGATCGAGGTCACCGTCGCGGTCCATATCAAAGAAAGCAGCATGGGTTGAATAACCCTTGTCGGCAACACCCATTTCTTTTGCCCTATCCGTAAAAGTAAGGTTGCCATTGTTGATGAACAACTGATTCGCCCTTTGACTGGAATCAAGATCTCCTGAGTAACAAACATAAATATCCAGCCAACCATCGCCATTGACGTCAGCAATTGAAACACCTGTCTTCCAGCCTTGCTTACCTGCGACACCTGCAGGCCTCGTAATATCTTCAAACCTAAGCCCGCCCTTGTTTACATAAAGCTTGTTGGGAGACATGTTGCCTGTAAAATACAGGTCAACCAAACCATCATTATTGAAGTCTCCTGCCCCTACTCCACCACCATTGTAAAAATATTCATAGGTGACGATGTTAACAGCCGGGCTCTCAACAATTCTGTTTTGAAAAACAAGACCGGAGAATTCGCCTGGAACAGCAGTAAACAATTTGGAGGGCTGTGCAAATGATTGTTTTGAATCAACAAGCATCAAGCAGAGCAGCAATGGCGAAAGAAGGTAAATGTTGATTGATTGT
>CALPWM020000143.1 GCA_943327275.2 Chitinophaga pinensis | reverse complement strand
TCCCTGGCAATCCGGTCTCCCATCAGGCTATAACGTCTCCAGGCTCCATCTTTTTTATCATTCAAAAAATATCCTTCCTCTTCACATCCCGGCTCCCCGCGAAGTGTTTCAAACCGAAGCACCCAAGGGCCTTGCTTCATTTTTTGCTGATCAAGCCGGTTGATGGTATCACCCCTTGGTGTCAGCTTATAACTGAGCCAGGGCTGGGCCTGCAATGAGAGTGAAAACAAACAGAAAAATAAGATCATCATCTTGGCACTCAAGCGCCGGGTTATAACCATAGAATTTCTATATTGCATAGGTATAAATTTATCAAAATAGCTCGATATGCACACCAAAGGTTTTCACAATAAAGTTACCCCAAGATTAACGATTGCATTGCTGACCCTGATGGGTTGGATTTCAATGGTTCAGGCACAAGTGGCTCCGACGCCTGGAGAAGCCCGTCTGGCCAGCCTCGAAGCAAAGGCAAAGAAGGCAGCATCAAGCAGCCTGAAGGATGTAGCCTTCCGAAACATCGGACCGACCGTGATGAGCGGAAGGATTGATGATATTGAGGTAAATCCGAACGACCCAACAGAATTTTATGTTGCTTATGCAACGGGGGGCTTGTGGCATACCACCAACAATGGCCAAAGCTTTACACCCATTTTTGACAATGAGCTGGTGATAGGTATTGGAGACATTGCCGTAAACTGGAAAACGCGAACCATCTGGGTGGGAACTGGGGAAGTAAACAGCAGCCGTTCTTCATACTCAGGCATTGGCGTGTACAAAAGCAATGACAATGGCAAGTCCTGGACATACCTCGGGCTTCCAGAAACACAGCATATCGGTAAAATTTTGCTACACCCCTCAAACCCGGATGTCGCCTGGGTTGCAGCCCTGGGACACCTGTACAGCACAAACAAGGAAAGGGGTGTTTTCAAAACAACGGATGGCGGTAAGTCATGGAAACAAACCCTGTTTGTAGATGAAACTACAGGAGCCGTTGAAATGGACATCAATCCCAAAAATCCCAATGAGATCTATGCCTCAACCTGGCACCGCATCAGAAAAGCCTGGGACTTCACTGAAGGCGGAAAAACTTCTGGCATCTACAAGAGTAATGATGGAGGCAACAGCTGGAAGCTATTGACCAATGCAGGTTCTGGCTTTCCACAAGGAGACGGAATCGGAAGGATCGGCCTTGCCGTATACCCACAAAATCCAAAGGTAGTTTATGCAGTTGTAGACAATTACAACCTGAGGCCGGATACTTCAAAGACTCCCAAAGTCAATACAGGAGCGGGTCCTGCGGCCAACCAGATTTATGGTTGCGAAGTGTACAAGAGCAATGACGGGGGGAAACAATGGAAGAAGACCAATGAAAAGAACATTGAGATCTACAATACTTTCGGCTACTATTTTGGCAAGATCTTTGTATCTCCCACCAACCAAGATAAGATTGTCATTTTAGGAACCAGCGCCAACCTTTCTACAGACGGTGGAAAATCCTTCACTTCTATGGACAAGGGCAATACCCATGCAGACTGGCATGCGCTGTGGATCAATCCCAAAAGGGATGACCACATGGTTGCAGGAAATGATGGTGGATGCAACATCAGTTATGACGCTGGCAAGAACTGGTTCAAAGCCAACTCTCCTGCTGTAGGACAATTCTATGCCATCAATGTTGACAATGAAAAACCTTATAATGTGTATGGAGGATTGCAGGACAATGGCTCCTGGTATGGGAAATCCACCAACAAGGAATCGATTGACTGGACAGATGAAGGACAATACGGATTCAAGAGAATGGGCGGTGGCGATGGCATGCAGGTGCAGATTGACCCGCGCGATCACAATACCGTTTACACGGGTTCTCAGTTCGGCGCATACATGCGCATCAACAAGCAAAATCAGGGCCCTAAATTCCTGAGGCCTGTACCTCAAAACTCAAAAGAAGAAAAGCCCCGGTTCAACTGGCAAACGCCTATCCTCTTGTCCAGACACAATCCTGATATTCTCTACATGGCTGGAAACAGCTTATTCAGGAGCATGAACAAGGGTGATGATTTTGAACGCATCAGCGGAGACCTTTCCAACGGAAAAAAAGCCGGTGATGTACCTTTTGGGACAATGACCAGCATCAGCGAATCTCCTTCAAAGTTCGGTCTGATCTATACAGGAACAGATGATGGGGTTGTATCCCTCACAAAAGATGGTGGCAATACCTGGACAAAACTTTCAGGACTCCCACAGGGTTTGTACATCAGCCGCGTACTGGCCTCAAGCCACCTGCAAAGCCGTGTCTATGTTACCATGAACGGCTACCGGGATGATCACTATGCATCCTATGTTTATTGCAGTGATGACTATGGCAAAACCTGGAAGAAACTGGGCAACGATCTGCCCATGGAACCTGTGAATGTCATCCGTGAAGATCCAAAATCATCCTCCATTCTTTATCTGGGTACTGATGGCGGTGCATACGCCAGCACTGATGGCGGAGCAACCTTCATGCAATTCACCAACAACTTGCCAATAGCCATTCCTGTGCATGACATGGTGATTCAGGAAAGGGAGAATGAAATCGTCTTGGGAACACATGGGAGAAGCCTGTATATCGGAAAGCTGGACCTGGTCCAGAAAATGGTCACTAAAGAAGCTAAATAAGCCCTTTTTAAAGCCCTTTCAGGTATTGGACGGCAAGAGTATAGCCATCGAGGCCAAGCCCGCAAATCGTTCCTCTGGCCTTTGCAGACACATGGGAAATTTTTCTGAATTCCTCACGGGCATGCACATTAGATATATGCACTTCAATCACAGGTGAAGTGATGGAGGCAATCGCATCCCCTATGGCAACGGAGGTGTGGGTGTATCCTCCAGGATTGAGGATGATTCCATCTGCAGAAAATCCTGCTTTTTGGATGGCATCAATCAATTCACCCTCAATATTGGATTGAAAATAATCAAACACCAGATCTGGATTGGACTGCTTAAGCTTCTCCAGATAGGATTCGAAGCCCTCACTACCATAGATACCTGGCTCCCGCTTGCCAAGCAAGTTGAGATTGGGTCCGTTGATGATGGTGATTTTTTTCATCCCCTAATTGTTATTGATCAGGTTGATGAAATCATCAAAAAGATAACGGCTGTCGTGTGGTCCGGGGGTAGCTTCCGGGTGGTATTGTACAGAAAAAGCGGGACGATCTTTGAGCCTTATTCCCTCAATAGAATCATCATTCAGGTTGATATGGGTAACCTCGATTTGCTCCGCGTTTCTTACAGCATCGGCGTCGACAGCGAAACCATGGTTCTGGGTAGTGATTTCACATAGGCCTGTCATCAAATTCTTCACAGGGTGATTCAACCCCCTGTGACCATGGTGCATCTTGAAGGTTTTGATGCCATTGGCGAGTGCCAAAAGCTGATGCCCAAGACAGATCCCAAATACAGGCTTTTTCGTATCCAGAATCTTTTTAACCGTGTCTACAGCATAAGCCATAGAAGATGGATCACCAGGGCCATTTGAAATGAAGAAACCATGGGGTTCAAAAGCAAGCAGTTCTTCAAAACTGGTTTTGGCAGGATGAACCCTGACATAAGCACCCCTATCGGCCATGCACTGAATGATATTCCTTTTTACGCCAAAATCAAGTACTGCAATGCGAATGCTGGCATTGGGATCACCCACATGGTAGACTTCAGGAGTTGACACAACGGAAGCCAATTCCAATCCATCCATGGATGGCACTTTTTTCAACGCTTCCATCAAAGCTTCGACATCTGTACTCTCAGAGGAGATGATGCAGTTCATGGCGCCTTTTTCACGGATATGTGTCACTAGGGCTCTTGTATCAATGTCTTCAATGGCAACAACCTCTTGCTTAAGAAGATAATTCTGTAAAGAATCATCTGCCATCAGCCTGCTGTATTTTTCCTCAAGATTTCTTCCAATCAGTGCCTTAATCTTCACTGTTTCACTTTCAACATCACCGGCTTTGACACCATAGTTTCCAGTATGCACATTGTTCATGATCAACACCTGACCGTAATAACTGGGATCAGTAAATACTTCCTGATAACCGGTCATTCCGGTATTGAAACAAAGCTCACCAGAGGCAGTTCCGATTTTACCAAATGAACGGCCATGAAAAACCATTCCATCTTCCAGAATAAGCAAGGCGGGGACTGAATTCATTTCTTGTGTTGGCATAAGGGGAATTTGGATGCAAAATAAAAAAGGCAGGACCAAAAGACCTGCCTTTAAAAGAAATTATTTATCAACATTTTTCTTATTCAGAGGCAGTTGATTCTTCGGAAGTGGCTTGTGCTTCAGCAGCAGGGGCTTCAGCAGCAGGAGCTTCCTCAGTTGCAGCGGCTTTTTTCTTGGCACCACCACTTCTTCTGGTTTTCTTGGCTGGTTCAGCAGCAGCAGCAACACCTTTTCCGTAGATCTCGTTGTAATCAACCAACTCAATCATTGCCCTCTCAGCGTTGTCACCCAGACGGATGCCAAGCTTGATGATCCTGGTGTAACCACCTGGACGAGCAGCAACTTTAGGACCGATTTCAGTAAACAATTCTTTTACTGCAGTCTTGTCTTGCAAATATGAAAATACAATACGGTGATTGTGCATGATCTGCTCTTTGCTTTCCACCTTCTTTGTCTTGGTGATCAAAGGCTCGATGTACGTACGCAATGCTTTTGCCTTAGCGTGTGTTGTTACAATACGCTTGTGCATGATGAGCTGGCTCGCCATGTTGGACATGAGGGCCTCGCGGTGGGCCTTTTTACGGCCTAGATTGTTGATTTTGTCTCCGTGACGCATGACTGTTGTGTTTAAAGCTGTACCGTGTCAGGAATTACAGCCTGATAAAAAATAGGTTTCCCTTATTAAAATTCGTCGATATCGATACCCAATTTGGCAAGATCCATTCCGAAATGAAGGCCTCTTTCTTGAAGAACCTGCTCAATTTCAGACAATGATTTTTGTCCGAAATTCCTGAACTTCATGAGGTCTTCTTGCTCATACTGTACCAGCTGGCTAAGACTGTTGATCTTGGCAGCTTTCAAACAGTTGAAAGCACGTACAGAAAGGTCGAGGTCTTCCAAAGGTGTTTTGAGCACTTTCCTCAATTGAAGTGTTTGCTCGTCTACCAGGTCCTCTTTCTTTTCTTCCTTGTTATCGAAAGTGATGTTCTCGTCGGTGATGATCATCAGGTGCTGGATCAAGATCCTTGAAGCCTGCTTTACAGCCTCTTCAGGATGGATTGTTCCATCAGTAACCACATCGAGCAACAATTTTTCGAAATCGGTACGCTGCTCAACACGGGTGTTTTCGATGGCATACTTTACATTCTTGATGGGTGTATGGATAGAGTCAATCGGAATAAATCCGAATGGTGCCTCTTTCTGCCTGTTGTCCTCGGAAGGAACATAGCCTCTGCCCTTGGAAATATGCAACTCAATGTTGAGTTTAGCAGAAGGATCCATGGTGCAGATGAGCAGTTCAGGATTCATTACCTGGAAGGTTCCAGTTACTTCGTCGATCATACCAGCAGTGAAATCAGATTTTCCTTTGATGGAAAGGGTCAGTTTCTCAGTCTGAACATCATGGTCGAGGATCTTTTTAAACCTGATTTGCTTCAGGTTCAAGATTATTTCTGTAACG